>NZ_JBEXFB010000032.1:0-77073 GCF_040606575.1 Streptomyces sp. NPDC005402 | reverse complement strand
GCGTCGGTCAGGACCGGCTTCCACACGATCCTGACCGGGATCTTCCCGGGGCCGCCGAGGATCTCGGCGATGTTCTGGGACTGCTTGGCGACCTGGCGCAGGACGTCGTCCCCGTACAGGCCCTGGCTTCCGGTGAGAAACCAGATCTCCTGGTCGGGGTAGGGGGTGGTGTCGGTTCCCATGAGAGATTCCTTTCGAGAGGGGCGGTTGTCTCAGGCGGAGGCCTGCGCGCGGATGCGGCGCAGCCGGTGCATGACCTCGTTGGCCCCTCGGCCGAAGTGGTCGTGCAGCAAGCGGTATTCGGCGTACAGCCGGTCGTAGGCGACGGCCCGGTCGGGGTCGGGCAGGTACACGGCCGGACGTGCCTTGCCCATGGCGTGGGCGGCGGCACGGATGTCCGGGTAGGCGTCGGCGGCGACTGCCGCGTGCATCGCCGCGCCGAGCGCCGGGCCCTGAGCGGAGTCGATGACACCGAGCGGGAGCCGGGTGACGTCGGCGTAGATCTGCATCAACAGGGCGTTCTTGGTCAGCCCGCCCGCGATGATCAGCTCCCGGACGGGAACGCCGGATGCCGTGAACGCCTCGATGATGGTGCGCGTGCCGAAGGCGGTGGCCTCCAGCAGGGCGCGGTACACGTCCTCGGGGCCGGTGGACAGGGTCAGGCCCACCAGAAGTCCGCTGAGGTCGTGGTCGACCAGGACGGAACGGTTGCCGCTCTGCCAGTCGAGGGCGATCAGGCCGTGTTCGCCCACCTTCTGCTCGGCTGCCAGGGCCGTGAGGTGTTCGTGTGGATCGCGGCCGAGCGCGGCGGCCTGCTCGGCGTACGAGGCGGGAAAGCTCGTGCGGACGAACCAGCCGAAGATGTCGCCGACGCCGCTCTGCCCGGCCTCGTAGCCCCACAGACCCGGCAGGATGCCGCCGTCGACGACACCGCACATGCCGGGCACCTCGGCCCACTGGTCGGAGCTCATCACATGGCAGGTGGAGGTGCCCATGATGGCCACCATCCGGCCCGGTTCCACCGCCGTCGCCGCGGGGGCGGTGACATGCGCGTCCACGTTCCCGACACACACCGCGATGCCCTCGGGCAGCCCGGTCCAGGCGGCGGCCTCGGCGGTCAATCCCCCGGCGCGCGCGCCGAGTTGCCCGATCGGGTGGTCGAGCTTGTCGGTGACGAAGTCGCCGAAGCCCGGGTTGAGCGACGCGAGGTAGTCGCGGGAGGGGTAACCGCCGTCCTGGTACTGCCCCTTGTAGCCGGCGGTGCAGGCGTTGCGCAGGTACGTGCCGCACAGGCGCCACACGATCCAGTCGGCCGCCTCGATCCAGCGCTCGGTCCGGTCGTAGAGCTCGGGGTCCTCCTCCAGCAGCTGAAGCGCCTTGGCGAACTCCCACTCCGAGGAGATCTTCCCGCCGTACCGCGCCAGCCACGGCTCCTTGCGCGCCGCGGCGAGCTCCGTGATCCGGTCGGCCTGGGCCTGTGCGGCGTGGTGTCGCCACAGCTTGACGTAGGCGTGCGGGCGGGCGGTGTACTCGGGCAGCTCGCACAGGGGTGTGCCGTCGCCGAGGACCGGCAGCACCGTGCAGGCGGTGAAGTCGGTGCCGATGCCGATGACCTGCTCGGGCCGGACGCCCGCGTCCGCGAGGGCCTGGGGCACGGCGTTGCGCAGGACGTCGATGTAGTCGGAGGGCACTTGGAGGGCCCAGTCCGGCGGCAGCGGGATTCCGTCGGGCAACCGGCGGTCGAGGACCGCGTGCGTGTACGGGTGCTCGGCGGCGGCGAGTTCGGCGCCGTCGGACACCCGGACCACCACGGCCCGCCCCGAGAGCGTTCCGAAGTCGACCCCGACGACATAGGTGTCGGGACGGGCCTCTCGTCTGTTCTCGGCGTTCACCATGACACCGCCTTCTGTTCGGTATGTCGGATGCTGTTCGGATTCATGGGTGGAGTACGGCGCCCTGCCGGACCCGGGGAACCTGGTCGGGTTCCGGCTCGGTCACCGGAGCCCGACCAGGCAGAGGGCCTAGCGGACGAGCTTCCAGTCCTGTGAGCCGTCGTCGGCGGCGTTCTGGAGGGTCAGCGGTGCTCCCGCGGACGCTCCGGTCAGGTAGAGGGCGGTGTTCTTGGCCGCCTGGAGCCGGTAGGAGCCGTCGGGGTTCTTGACGAGGTTCCAGCTGCCCGACGGGCTGTCGTCGACCCACTGGCCGATCCGCTGGCCTGCCGTGGCGTTGCCGGTCCAGATGGCGGCAGCGCGGCCGCCCGACTTGTTCAGCAGGGTGGTGCCGCCGTTCGGTTCGGTCACGACGTGCCAGTACTGGGTGTCCGGGTCCGCCGCGGCCCCGGCGTCCTCGAGAACCACGTCGGGCGTGTCCGCGTTGCCGAGGTTCGCGTCGTTGGTCTTGTTGCCGGTGCCGATCACCTGGCCCGTCTTGCGGTTGACGAGCCGGTAGTAGGTGCCGTCCGAGTCGCCGAGGTCGACCTCGGCGTAGGCGATCGTCGAGGTGCCCTGGTTGTTGAGGATCGCGATGCGGCCGGTGCCGTCGACGTACTGGAGGTTGCGGCTGTAGCCGGCCGGCGAGGTGGTCTGGTACTCCGTCCACACGCCGTCGCTGCGTCCGCTCTCGTTGACCCAGACGTCTCCGCTGTTCGACGCGTTGTACACCAGCCGTCCGTCGGGCAGCCGGATCAGCACTGGGCTGCCGCCGCCGACGAGCGGGTGGGACCCGGAGACGACCGGGAGCGAGCCGACGGACATGCCGGTCTGGCTGCCGCGGAAGAACTTCAGCGGGTCGTCGGCGATGGCGTAGCGGGTGTTGGCCCCGCCGCCCCAGTACTCGAAGGTGAGCATCCACTTGCCGTCCGTCGTGCGGACGACGTTGGTCATGCCCGGCCGTCCGCCGCCGATCTCGGTCTTGCCGCCGCCCATGTCCTGGAGGGATCCGGAGATGTCGACGACGGGGGCGCTCCAGGCGGCGTTCCTGCCGTCCCAGGTGCGGTGGACGAGGATCTGGCCGTGCGAGTCGGTCGCCGTGTCGTTGGCGGGGTCCTTCTTCGGGACGCCGGTGACCGGGTCGAAGCCGGTGTAGTCGTTCTCGTCGGAGTAATAGCAGACCAGCTTGCCCTGGTGGACCATCAGGTACGGCTCCCAGAGCGGGTCGACCTGCTGGTACTTGTTGGCGGCCGCGATGTTCTGCCCGACCGCGCCCGCGCTGCCGCCCTGCCAGCCGCCGGTCGAGACGACGTTCACGACCTTCCAACTGCTGCCCTGGTCGGTGCTGGAGTACAGGGCGATGGCCATGTCGCTGCGGTCGCCGTCGTTGTTCGGCGTCCAGTTCGGGTCGGCCGCCTTGTGCTCCTTGTAGTAGTAGTCGTCACCGGAGACGACACTCGCCAGGAGCAGCGTGCCGGCCTTCAGCCCGCCGACGTTCTGCGGGAGCACGTAGAGGTACGGGTTGGTCCAGTTGCTCGTGTACTTGGCGTACTTGGGGTCATTGGAGAGGTACGCCGGGGCCTTGACCTCGGACAGCGGCTGCCAGCTGGTGCCGTGGTCGTCGCTCTTGTAGACGGGCAGGGTCTGCCCGTCGGCGCTGCCCGACTTCGGCACGACGGTCGACTTCTCGAACGACGCGACCAGCCGCCCGCCGGGCAGCTGCGCCGACTTCGGGTAGACGGCACAGTTGCCGCGTCCCTTCAGGCACGCATCACTGCCGAGCTGGTAGAGGATCCCACCCGTCGGGTTGTACGCCTGCGCACCGGACACGGGGATGGCCAGCAGCGCGGCCGCCGCGCCGAAGGTACCCAGCGCCCTTCCCAGAGTTCTTCTCTGCATAACTCCTCCTTCAGAAATGATCACGGTGATGCGGGGGCTTCGGTCACCGGCGCGGTGCACTGCTCCGTGGGGTCGCGCGGTGACCCGGTCAGGAAGGGACGGCCGCTCAGGCGTCCGGGGTCGTACCGCGTTCCTCGGCGACGAGGACGCGGACGTCCCACGGGCCCAGGTCCAACTCCGCGCCGAACGGCACGAGGTCGTCGTTCAGGACGTCGGCCAGGTCCACCGGTGACTGGACCCGGGTGGGCTCCCAACTCCAGTTGTGCACGATGTGGACGCGGCGTCCGTCGGGGGCCGTGCCGGTCGTGGCGGTCACGGACGGGGGGAGCCCCTGCCAGCCGTCACGCGGGGTCGGCACCATCCAGGCGGCCAGCGTCCGGGCGAGGTCACGTCCGGGCACGGTCCCCACACAGGTGACCCGGCCGGCGCCGTGGCGGTGCGTGGTGACGGCCGGCCAGTGCCCGAAGTGCGGGTGCTCGTAGGAGGCCAGCACCTCGGCGTCGGCGACCGTGATGCCCTCGGCCCAGTGCGTGGCCGTCGCCTCCGCGGGCACCTGGAGCGGGCCACCGGGTACGCCGCGGACCGGGACCGTCCCCGCCAGGTTGCTGAACTCGTCGCAGGAGACGCCCGCCGCCTCGGTGAGGCGTCCCGGTGCCTTCTCGTGCCGGGCGCGGGCCTCGTGGTCGGCGTATCCGGTGCGCGGGCCGAGCACGAGGTGGCCGCCGGCGTGGGCGTAGGCGGCGAGCCAGTCGAGCGTCGCGTCGGGGGCGATGTACAGCGCCGGTACCACCAGCACGGGGTGGCGGCGGGCGGCCTCCTCCGGTGCCGTCCGCTCGTACAGTTGCCGGGCGTGCACGATCCGCACCTGGCGGCCGGCGTCGAAGGCGCCGCGGTAGAAGGGGTCGAAGATGCGGTGGTAGGCGGCCGGGTCCGGCGAACCGTCCGCCTTGGACAGCGGCGGGTACTTCTGCATCAGCCACTTGCTGGGCGTCGAGTAGACCATCGTGATGTCGGCGTCCGGTTCCAGTCCGGCGACGAGCGGTCCGGCCTTCGTGAACTCGGCGCCCAGGCGGGCGATTTCGGCGTAAGTGCGGCCGGGTTGTCCGCTGTGCGGGAGGACTCCGCCCCAGTACGTCTCGGCGCCGAAGCGCAGGGTCTGCCACTGCCAGTACTCGATCATCCGCGCGCCCCGGGCCACGTGCGCCCAGGCGGCCTGGCGCCACTGGCCGTCGTAGCCGGGCCGGTTGTCCCAGGGGAAGCCGATGGAGTTGGCGTTGGTCTCGGTGACGAGGAAGGGCTCCTGGCGGGAGGAGAACATCCAGTCCGCGGTCTGGTACATCGACCAGACGCCGGTGGTCTTCCAGATCTGCTCGTGCTCGTCGGGTGTGGGGTCGGGCAGCAGCAGCCCGTCCTGCATGTCGTAGTACGGGTTGCCCGACGCGATGTCGAGGCGGTCGCTCATCTCGTCGTCCTGCACGCCCTGGCGGGTGTAGGAGATGCACGTGGTGACGAAGTGCTCAGGGCTCGCGTACTCGCGGACGATGTCCGCCTGCCAGCCGATGAACTCGGTGACCTGGCGGGCCTGGAACTCCCGCCACGCGACGTCGTACTGGGGCTGTTCGTTGCCGTCCGGGGTCCACAGGTCGGCCCAGGTGGACAGGCGGTGCGACCAGTACACCAGCCCCCACTCGCGGTTGAGGGTCTCGACGTCGCCGTACTTGTCGCGCAGCTGGTCCACGAACCGCTGGAAGACGCCGTGGTTGTGGAAGAGGTGCAGACCGGGTTCGTTGTCGACCTGCCAGCCGATGACCGCGGGGTGGTCGGCGTAGCGGGCGACGATCTTGCGGATGATCCGCTCGGCGTGGAAGCGGAAGGCGGGGTGGGTGAAGTCCACCTCCTGCCGGGCGCCCCAGCCGATGCGCTCGCCGGTGCGCCGTTCGCCGGTGATCTCCGGGTACTGGCGGGCCAGCCACGGCGGCACGGCGTAGGTCGGGGTGCCGAGGATGACGGAGATGCCGCGCTCGTGGGCGCCGTCGAGGACCGGCTGCAGCCAGTCGAGGTCGAAGCGGCCGTTCTCGGGCTCCCAGGTCGACCAGACCGACTCCCCCACCCGGATCACGGTGAAGTTGGCCTCCGCCATGAGGTCGAGGTCGGTCTTCAGCCGTTCGTCGGGCCGCAGTTCAGGGTCGTAGGCGGGCGTGTACTCGTGGTAGTACGCGGCACCGAACAGGACGTGGGCGGGCAGGACCGCCATGGGGGAACCTCCGGAAGAGTCAATGGGGGGATGGGCCGGTGCGTCGGCGCTGACGCCGACGCGGGTGTCACTGCTTGACGCCGCCGGCGGCCAGACCGCTCTGCCAGTACCGCTGCAGGAGCAGGAAGGCGACGACGAGCGGGATGACGGAGATGAGGGAACCGGTCACCACGAGCGCGAGCATGTTGCTGTTCGCGCCGCTGCCGCCGCCGAACGCCTGCGACGCCCAGGACGAGAGGCCGACCGTGACGGGGTACAGGTTCGGGTCGTTCAGCATGATCAACGGCAGGAAGTAGTTGTTCCAGGTCGCCACGAGCGTGAAGAGCACGACGGTCACCAGCCCCGGAGCCAGCAGCCGCAGCGCGATCGTCAGGAAGATGCGCAGTTCGCCGGCCCCGTCGATGCGCGCGGCCTCCAGGAGGCTGTCCGGGACGGCGTCCGCGGCGTAGATGCGCATGAGGTAGAGGCCGAACGGGCTGACCAGGGAGGGCAGGACGATGGCCCAGGGGGTGTTGACCAGGTCCACCTTCGCGAAGAGCAGATAGGTGGGGATGGCCAGGGCGGTGGTCGGGATCATGATGGCGCCCAGTACGAGGGCGAAGGCCGCGTTGTTGCCCCGGAACCGGTACTTGGCGAACCCGTAGCCGGCGGCCGCGGCCAGGAGGGCGGCTCCGAGCGCGCTGCCGACGGAGTACAGGACCGTGTTGAGCAGCCAGTGCAGGAAGACCCCGTCGTCGTGGGTGAGCGTCTCCCGGACGTTCGTGAGCAGTTGCGGCGTGTGCGAGAACCACAGACCGAAGCTGGTGAACAGGTCCTGGGTGCTCTTGGTCGAGGAGACGGCGAGCCAGAACAGCGGCAGCAGGAAGTAGGCCAGGACGGCCAGCATGACGATGGTCAGCGGTGTGCTGCGGCGACCGGTCGAGCGCCGGCGCTGTCCGCGAGCGGTCCGCGGTGTGCCGGGCGTGGTGGCGTGCGGGGCCGGCCGGGACGTGGAAGGGGAAGACGTGGTCGTCACGAGGTCCTCCTGCGGTTCGCGATGAACAGGACGGCGTAGGAGAAGATCACGATGACCAGGCCGAGGAAGAAGGACACCGCGGCCGAGTAGTTGACCTGCTGGCCGGTGAACGCGAGGGAGTAGGCGTAGAGGTTCGCCGTGAACGCGTTGTCGATGACGTCGGGCGCGATGGGCTGCAGCAGCTTCGGCTCGTTGAACAGCTGGAAGCTGCCGATCACGGAGAACAGCAGAGTGAGGAGCAGCGCGGGGCGCAGGGCCGGGAGTTTGATGGACCAGGCGGTCCGCCAGGCACCGGCACCGTCCATCGCCGCCGCTTCGTACAGCTCCTGGGGGACGGTCCGCAGTGCCGCGTACAGGATGATCATGTTGTAGCCGACGAACTCCCAGGTCACGATGTTCGCCAGGCTGCCCAGCATCCATCCGTCGCTGAGGAAGTGCGGGATCGGCAGACCGAGCTTCTCGCTCAGCTGGGCGAACGGCCCGAAGTCCGGCCCGTAGAGGTAGCCCCACATCAGGGTGGCGACCACGCTCGGGACGGCGTAGGGAACGAAGATGCCCAGGCGGATCACCCGTGCGAGCCGCAGCAGACCGCTGTCGAGCACGAGAGCGAAGACCAGAGCCAGCAGGAGCATCAGCGGGACCTGGATCACGAAGAACGTCGCGACCCGCAGGACTCCCTTGTGCAGGAGCGGGTCCTTCAGGGCTGTCACGTAGTTGTCCAGCCCGACGAACGTGTTCCCGCCTATGAGCTTTTCCTGGAACAGGCTGAGGTAGGCGGCATAGCCCAGCGGGGCGAGGAACATCAGCAGGAACAGCACCATGAACGGTGCGACGAACAGGGGACCTGCCGCACCTTGGCGCAGGCCACCGAGTGGGCGACGCTTCGGCCCCGCTCGGCGCGGCTCCTCGGTGGAGGCCACGGTCGTGGCAGTCATCATCGGGCCTTTCTGGTGGGAGGGGCCGGCCTTGTGGGAGGGGCCGGCCGGGCGCGGGTCCCGTGTCGCTGCCGCAGGGCCTCGGCACGGGACCCGCCGGTCGTCACGGGGCCTTGACGGTGAAGCCCTGGGCCTTGGCGTAGGTGGTGAGCCGCGACTGCCACGCGTCGAGCGCGGCGACGGCGTCCTTCTTCCTGGTGAGAGCCGTGCCCACGGTCTCGGTCCAGTCGGTGACGGCCTGGTCGAGGAACGGCGGCCACTGGAAGGCGGGGCTCACCGTCTCGCCGATGTCGGCGAAGGCCTGGTTGACCTTCTGGCCGCCGTAGAAGGAGGCCGCGGCACCGGTGAAGGACGGGTCCTCCAGCAGGGGCTTCGTCGCCGGGAAGAACGACTGCTTGGTGTTGAACAGCTTCGCGCTGGCCGGGTCGCTGTTGAGGAACTGCGCGAACACCGCTGCCGCGATGGGGTTCTTGGTCTGCTTGATGACCGCGCTGGTCGAACCGCCCCAGTTGCCCGAACTCGGCTTCGACGCGTCCCACTGCGGCAGCGGGGCCGCCCGCCACTTGCCGGCGGTGGACTTGGCCGAACCGGCGAGGAAGACCGGCCCCCAGGCAGCGGTGATCCAGGTGGCGTACTTGCCCTTGTTCAGCGCGGAGAACCAGGCGTCGGTGAAGTCCGGCTCGACGCCGATGACACCCTCCTGAGCCAGGCCGCCCCAGTAGGCGGCGAGCTTCTTGGAGATCGCGTCGTCGACGTCGATGGTGACGTTGCCCTTGCCGGAGGTCGCGTACGGCTTGGCGCCCGCCTGCCAGAGCAGGCCGTGCCAGGCGGCCGCCTCGTTCCCGGCCAGGTTGGTCAGATAGACCTCCGGGTCGGCCTTGTGCAGCTTGCGTGCCGCGGCGGCGAAGTCGTCCCAGGTCTTCGGCGGCTCGATGCCGTGCTTCTCGAAGATGTCCGCCCGGTACAGCATGCCCATCGGACCGGTGTCCTGCGGGATCGCCCAGATCTCGCCCTTGGGGCCGCTGACCTGTCCCCAGGTCCAGTCGACGAACGTGTCCTTCAGCTTGGCCGCGCCGAACGGATTCAGGTCCAGGAGGCTGTCCGTGATCGTGAACGTGGGAATGGCCTGGTACTCCATCTGTGCCACGTCCGGGGCGCCGCTGCCGGCCTTGATCGCCGTGCGCAGCTTCGTGTAGTGCTGCACGCCCTGGCCCGCGTTGACGACCTTGACCTTGATCGCCGGGTACTTCTTCTCGAAGAGCGCGATCTCCTGGTCGATGTCCGGGACCCACGTCCAGAACGTCAGCTGGGTCGGCGTCTTCATCGCCTTGTCGATGTCGGCCTGGCTGACCGGCTTCGAGGACGAGGAAGCGGAGCCGCCGCCGCTGTCACCGCCTCCGCAGGCGGACAGAGCGGCGCCCAACGACACCGCTCCCGCGGTGGTGAGCAGGAGCCTACGGCTCATCTGGGACTGGCTTGGGGTGGAGTGGGATCTGCGCATGACGAACTCCCGCCGATGGCTGAGGAATGGCACGCCGAGCACGGGCGTGCGATGAGGGTGACGAGGAAGAGGAAGCTCGGACGCGACGGCCAGGACACGGGGGTCGGCTGGCACGGATGCACGTCTTCGCGGACGCCGCCCGGCGGGAGTTCCTTCTTCAGAGGAAAGGCCCGTGGACGGGAGGGTTACGGGTGGAGCGGAGAGCTCGCAGCCGGGTCGCTCGGTGGCTGCCCGACTTGTGGGAAGGACGGGGCGCGTCTTCGGTACGACGAGCTGTCCGAGGGGGCGAGGGCACGGCCGGGGAAGGGTACGGCGGCTCGCCTCACGATGGTCTGTCCGGCAAGGAATGCTGTTCCTCGGACGGGTCGGTGCTGATCAGTTGTACGTGGATGCACCTCCGTCGCCGGGTGGGCCGGGGCGGCCCTCACTGGCAGAGAAGGCCAGGGCCCGATCTCGGCCCGGGGTCATCCGGGTCGGCGGGGGCCCGGTCGAAGCGCGGACCACGAGGTCGACCGGTGGTTCTCCGGCCGACAGGGGTGGCGCGTCCGGGTTCTCGATGGAGTGCACGAGACGTTTGAGCCCCTCCTGCGCCACGGTGTCGAAGGGCTGGCGCATGGTGGTGAGAGGGGGAGTCACATAGGCGGCGACGGGAATGTCGTCGAAGCCCACGACGCTGACGTCCTCCGGCACCCGTCGGCCGGCTTCCGCCAGCGCGCGGATGAGGCCGATCGCCATGTCGTCGTTGGCGGCGAACACCGCGGTCATGTCGTCGTCGCGGGCCAGCTCGCGGCCCGCCGTGTAGCCGCTCGCGGCCGACCAGTCGCCCTCGGCGACACGGGGAGTCGCCCTGCCGTGCGCGTCGAGCGCGGACCGCCAGCCCTCCAGCCGGTCCCGGGCGGCGTACCACTGCTGCGGACCCGCGAGGTGGTGGACGGTCTCGTGCCCCAGTTCCAGCAGATGCTCGGTCGCCGTACGCGCCATCAGATCGGCGCCGACGCCCGCGGCCAGCGTCCTGGGCATGGACAGGGGTGGCGCCCCGAGGACGAGGACCGGTACGTCGACACGGGCGGAGAGGTCGTCGCCGTGCCCGTCGTCGATCGGCTCGGAGATGATGATGCCGTCGACGCCCTGCTCCAGGAGTGAGTCGACGGCGCCGGTGACGCCCGTAGGGTCGTCTTCCAGGGTGTTGACCACACGGAGCGCGTATCCCGTGTCCCGCACGGCCCGTTCGACTCCCATGATGAGTGAGGCGGGTCCGTACAGGGCGGTCCCCAGCGTCACCACGCCGATGGACCGCGTACGCCCGGAGGCCAGTGCCCGGGCGGCGTTGTTCAGCCGGTAACCGAGTTCCTCACCGGCCTCCAGGACGCGTCGGCGCACCTCGGCGGAGACGTAGGGCTCGTCGTTGTACACCCGGGACACGGTCTTCTGGGAGACACCCGCCAACTGGGCCACATCCACACTGCGTGGTGCGCCGGAACTGCCGCCCCGCCCTGCGCCTCGCCTCATGGTGTCTCCAGATGATCGTGACCAGTGACGGCCGGTGTTCGTCGTGACTGCGCATGTCTTGATCGCGCTCGTCTGCGCTCGTCCGGCGTCCGCCTGACGCTCGCCTGACTGCGCTGACATGTCTACGCAGTCATAGGTCGCCCGTCAAGCGTCCGAAACAGATTCGTAACCTTGTACGGGAGTCGGCCCGGAGCTTGGTGCGAGTGGGATCTCCGAGTGCGCTGCAGGCCTTGACGGGGCGGCCCTGACTGCGTAGACAGGGGGCGCGGGTCGCACGCCGATCTTGCGGACACACGGACCCGCGGACCCTGAGCCGGACCCGGACCGGACCCGCGAAGGCGACGGCTCGCGACAGGCTGTCCGCCTGCGAGAAGCCGGGCCGGTATCGGCCACGGGATGAGCGCGCCGGCGGCACGCTCGCGCTGCGGGCAGTGCTCGACCCAGGCTCGGATCTGCTTGTGGGAGCTGTTGGGGTCTTCTTTCCAGGCCGGGAGCTCGGTCTGGCCGCGATCGCGACGGTGCGGGATGACCAGTCCGGCGCCCGGTCGACCAACAGATCGCGCCCGTCCACAACACGATCACCGGCGGCGTGCAGCACGGCCCGGTGATCCAGGCGGCCCATGTGGGCTCGTTCAACTTCGGCACGCCTCCCTGGCCCAGCGGGACAAGTAGGTCGGTGGGCGGCATGGTCTGTTGGTGTATGGGATGACCAGGAGTGTTCGACCGTGCCCGAAACGCGTTGCGTGGGCTGAAGCGTGCCGCTGAGCATGGGGTGTCGCAGGAGCAATGGTTCCAGGCCACACACCAACGGGAGAGACATGAATCCGCTCAGAACCCGTCGAACGTCGTTCGCACTCGGACTGGTTGCCGCGTCCATGCTCACGACGGCCATGGCCACCCCGTCGGTCGCCGCGCCGACGGAGACCGCCTCGTCGGCGCGGGCGGCGGACACCCGCCCGGAAGGCAAGTACTGCACCGTCGTCGTGGAGCCGGTGAAGCCGGGCGAGAAGGCCTCCCGAGTGAAGAGCCGGACCTGTTCCGACACCGGGACGGCGGCGGTCAACCGCAGCGGCCGGACCCTGCTCATGACCTGGTACGAGCACGCCGAGTACGGCGGCGGCAGCACCGACGTATACGGGGACTACGGCCCCTGCGACGCGGACGGCTACGTCCTGAGCACCGGCCTGTGGCGCTACTCGATCTCCTCGTTCATCACCTACAACAGCTGCGACGGCCAGCAGGCCGTCCTCAACGACGGCCAAAGCGCCGTCTATTACTACGGGTTCGGCACGCCGAACGTGGGTGCCCGAGCGAACGACAACATCGGCTGGTTCAAGGTGTGGGACGCCCTTTAGGCCCGCGCGGTGCAGGTGATCAGGGTGGCGTCGAGGTCCAGGACCAGGCCGGCAAGGTCGCGTCCGCCCGCGCGGACTGCGGGTGTCCTGCCCTGGCCTCGGCGGCCATACGCCGTCACCATGCCGGTCCGCCAAGCGATCCGCGCCCTGCCCGAGCAGGTCCGACATCCCGCACCCGAGCAGGACGGCACCTTGCGCCAGCGCACTCAAGTCGCCGAACTGACCGGCATGACCGACCCCACCGGATACCTGGACGGCACCCGGATCATCGTCCGGCGCGAACGCCCGCACCCCGATGCCCAGTGACGCTGTTCGACCTGGACGAAGGCATGCGCCACCAGGTCATCCTCCCCGACACCCCCTACCGCGAGGACGCGCCTCGCAGCACCTGGAGTTCCGCCATCGCGCACACGCCCGCGTCGAGGGCCGCATGCGCAGCGGCAAGGCCACCTGCTCCGGCCGCTTCCCCTCCCCGCAGACTCCTGATTGCGCGTGCTGACCGAGCTTGGCCAGGCGGGTGTCAGATCGTCGCGCACGCCGCGTAACAGCAGCCCGGGGCGGGCAGGACGGGGTGGCCGGACGGAGCGGCCCGCGTGCGAGATCAAGCAATGCCGCGACCGAGACCGGTCAGGAATCGAGAAGCCCCGGCCGCCGTCCAGCCCCTAGCGTGATGGCCATGGCAACCACCACTTCCACCGCAGCCCACACGATCCTCGCGTCCGTCACACTTGAGGTGGCCGACCTCAACGCCGCCCGGCGCTTCTACGGCGCCTTCGGCGTGGACACGTACATACGCCTGCGGGCGTCCGAGGCGCCCTCCACTGGCTTTCGCGGCTTCACACTGGCACTCACGGTGTCCGGGCCGGCCACGGTCGACGGTTTCGTCGCCGCAGCCGTGAGCGCCGGTGCCGTGCTACTGAAGCCCGCGGCGAAGTCGTTGTGGGGGTACGGCGGCGTCGTCCAGGCCCCGGACGGGACGATCTGGAAGATCGCGACGTCAGCGAAGAAGGACACCGGCCCCGCCACCCGCCAGATCGACGAGTTCGTCCTGCTCCTCGGTGTCGAGGACGTGAAGGCCACCAAACAGTTCTACGTGGGCCGGGGCCTGACCGTGGCCAAGAGCTTCGGCGGCAAGTACGCCGAGTTCGCCCCCGGCCAGTCCAGCCCCGTCAAACTGGCGCTGTACAAGCGCAGCGCACTGGCCAAGGACCTCGGCGTCCCCGCCGACGGCACCGGCTCGCACCGCATCGTCCTCGGCAGCACCGCCGACGCCTTCACCGACCCGGACGGATTCGCCTGGGAGGTCACCGCGCCGTCCGCCCCCACGCAGTCCTGACTTCCGTTCCCGTACTCCCGCACCACCTGTCTCGCCTCGGACGAGATTCACCACCGGGGAGCGGACTGCGATGAAGGAGCACGCGGGCGAGCACAGCACATGACGGCGGCGCGGCGTGGTTCGTCCCGGGTGGAGAAGGAGGCGGCATCGGAACCGCCGCTCCCGACGTCGTGCCCAGGCTCCGGTACGGGATGCCCGTATACGCCAGTCCCTGCCGCCCTGCGTCCTCAGTCCTCAGTCCTCAGTCCTCAGTCCTCAGTCCTCAGCGACGCGAATGATCGTGCGGCCCGGGACGCGCTGCCGTGAGGCGAAGGCGTCGGCTGCCTCTGAAAGCGGTCGCACCGCGCCGACGCGCACCCGCAGCCGTCCGTCCCGTAGACGCCGGGCGAGATCGGCGAGGCGTGCGCGGTCGGGTTCGACCACGAAGAAGACAGCTCGACCGTCGGCGGGGCGCACCGCGGGCTGGTGAGCGATGCTGACGAGTGTGCCGCCGGGTCGCACGAGGGCGGCCGAGCGGTCGAGGACGTCGCCACCGATGACGTCGAACACGACGTCGACCTGGCCCGTGTCCTCCCAACGGTCGGCTTCCAGGTCGAGGAACTCGTGCGCGCCCAGCTCGAGAACGGTGTCCCGGTCGGCGGAGCGGCCCGTGCCGACCACGCGCGCGCCCGCTTCGTGAGCGAGCTGGACCGCGATCGAGCCGACGCCGCCGGCGGCACCGTGGATCAGGACGGTCTGGCCGGTGGTGAGGCGGGCGTGGTCGAACAGGCCCTGCCAGGCGGTCAGTCCGGAGATCGGCAGTGCGGCGGCCACCGTGTGGTCGATGTCGGCGGGGAGCGGGGCGAGGTTACGGGCTTCCACGGCGACGTATTCCGCGAGTGAGCCGTCGCGGGTCCAGTCGGCCAGTCCGAAGACCCGTTGGCCGACCGTGAGGCCGGTCGTTCCGTATCCGAGTTCCGTCACCACCCCCGAGACCTCGTGGCCGGGCACGCTCGGGGTACGGTCACGGCCGGCGCGGTCGGTCCACGTTGCGGGCCAGTCGAGCTCGCCTCGGGTGAAGCCCGCGGCGTGCACGCGCAGGATGACGTCGTTCTCGGCGGCGTGGGGAGGGGGAAGCTCCTCAAGGGTCAGCCCCCTGACCCCGGCCTCACGATCCCGGACAGTAATGGCTCGCACGAGTATTCCTTTCATGGTGCGGGGTGAGAGATGGATCCGGACGCCGCTTGGAGAAGGTGGTCGGTCCACACCTCTTGGAGATCCGGACGGGCGAGAACACATCTGATCGCATCCGGCAGGGCGGGCTTTTGCCGGTCACTGTGGCCAGGGAGCATCGAGTACGCGCTCCACCATGGATGTACGGCGAAAACCGGGAACGAAGTGTTCCAGCACATCCGCATTGACGGTCCCGTAGGTGGTGTCCGGACGATCTTTGAGACCGTCGACGAATGCCTGCAGGAATTCCTTCTTGAAATCGTCGCGCGGATGAGCGGCGATGATCTCGTCCATCTGGTGACGTTCCAGCCCGTCCAGGCCCCAGCCGACCGCGTCGGTCAGGACGCCGTAGTTCGTGGCGGCAACCTCAGGGTCCATCCGGCCCGGAATCCCCGGTGTCGTGTGCAGGGCGATCGCCCTCCAGACCACCTCGGCGGCGTTTTGGGAGAACCCGCGTTCCAGCAGGAACCTCTGCGCGTGGTCGGCGCCGTCCAGCTCGAAGCGCTGCTGTGCGTCGCGGAAGGGGATCAAAAGGCCCACGTCATGGAACATCGCCGAGATGTAGAGCAACTCGGGATCGGGCCGCAGATCCCTGGTCCGCGCGTGGAGGGAAGCGAAGAGGAAAACACGCCGGGAGTGGTGGAAGATCAGGGGATTCGTCCTCTCCCGAAGAAACTCCGTGGCCTCCGCGACAGCCGAGGTCCCGGGAATTTCCACCCCTGCGATGATGTCGGTCATGATGTCCGCGCTTTCCGATGCGATGTGCCACGAGTGGACCGCGCGTCCGATGTCCACAGTGCCGACGACGCGGCCCTCGGCGCCGCCTCGGTCCGGCCATGAACCACTCGAATCCGGTCATCCCAGGGTGGGCCCGTGAGCTCCGTCCCGCACCAGGTGGCGATCCTCGTCTACGACGGGGTCAAGATGCTGGACGTCGTCGGCCCGGCCGAGGTGTTCGGGGAGGCGAACCTGCTCGGCGCCGACTACCGGATCACCCTGCTTTCGACGACGGGCGCCGACGTCACCTCCTCGATCGGCATGCGGATCGCCGTCGACGGCAGTGCCGCCCCGCAGGCGGATCCCGACACGCTCCTGGTGCCGGGCGGGGACATCTACCCCAGGACCCCGGTCACGCGCGACCTGGCCGAAGCGACCGGAAACCTGGCAGCCCGGGCCGGCCGGGTCGCCTCCGTGTGCTCCGGTGCCTTCGTCCTCGGAGCGACGGGCCTCTTGGACGGCAGACGAGCGACCACCCACTGGAAAATCGCCGGGGAGCTCGCTAGCCGGCACCCGAAGGCCCACGTCGAGCCGGACGCCATCTATGTACGCGACGGCACGATGTACACATCGGCAGGCGTCACCGCGGGCATCGACCTCGCCCTCGCTCTCGTCGAGGAGGACCACGGCCCCGACATCAGCCGGGAGGTGGCCCGCTCCCTGGTGGTCTACCTGCAGCGAGCGGGCGGCCAATCACAGTTCTCCGCACCCCTGCAAGGCTCACCACCCCGCTCCCCCGCCCTGCGCAGGATCGTCGACCTGGTCACCGCGGATCCCGCCGACGACTACTCCCTGGCCCGACTCGCCGGACGACTCAACGTCAGTACGCGCCACCTCACCAGGCTGTTCCGCGAGGAATTGGGCACCACGCCCACCCGGTACGTCGAGTCGATCCGCTTCGACATCGCGAAGTCACTGCTCGACCAGGGGCACACCGCCACGCAGGCGGCAGCCATGGCCGGCTTCCCGAGTTACGAGAGCCTGCGACGCGTCTTCGGAAGGGAGTTGTCCATCAGCCCCGCCGCCTACCAGCGCCGATTCGCCACCGCCCGCCGTGAGCCGGCCGAATAGCCACCCGACGACCGGCCCGGCGCCACCGGCGCCCCAACCGTCCCGCACGCATAGCCGCCGCGCCGACGCTGCCCGTCGGAACTCGTTCCCCGTCGATCCCCTGCATCCCGATGCACGAGTCGGTGCCGACCAGCGGGAGTCGCTCACGTAAGGCGCCGGGCGGGACAGACGTGGGATATGGGCACCGGTCCTGAGGTCGCCGCCGGGCATCGATGTCACGACCTTCGAAGAGAGGGCGTGCGGGCGTTCCGGTCAGCGATCGCCTGACGGAACGTCAGCACCTGCCCCTGACGCAACTCAGCGCCCTCTGACGGGACACTCTGGCACTGCCATCCGAGGCCCTGCGAAAAGAGTTTGAGCCGGGTGACGCCCCGCTGCTACTTTCCTGTCGGACCGTGAAGTCGTCGTATGGAGGTGAGCCCCGTGAACACAGTTACCCGTGGGTGCTCCCTCAACCCGTCACGGTCCGGCGGCTGACGTTCGGTGTCGCCAGGAGCGCCTGAGATCGAGGCACTCCTGGAGGGAGACTCCGATGAACACAAAGCCTTTCACATCCGGCCTGGGCGAGAACGCGGTGATGATCACGCGCGTCGCGGACAGGCAATGGCATGCGCTGGACGACGACCTGGTGGTCGGCCGAGGGCATGCGCAGCACCGGCCCGACGGGCGCTTGTACGTCAGCATCGACGCCTGGCACGACCTTGCCTTCGACCGGCTTGCCGAAGCGATGCTGGCGGAACTGCCGGCGCCGCTGTACACGGTGGTCGACGAAGCCGACGTCGAACTGGCGGCTGCCTGGCGGCGGGCCGGTTTCATGATCCGGCGCCGCGAGTGGGAGTACGTCGTACCGACCGACCCACAGGTCACAGGGCTCGACGCGGTCCCGCTGCCCTCGGGCGTGACGATCGTTCCCGCCGGTCGGGCCGACGAGAGTCTGCTGCGGGCGGTGGACCGCGCCATCCGTGACGAGGTCGAGGCGACCGTCGGGTGGCAGTCGATGCCCGCGGAGGTGATGCCCCGTCCCGAGGGCGACACCATCGTCGACCCGTCGAAGTACGCGGTGGCCGCGGCACCCGACCGCTACCTGGGGCTGATCCGGGTCGTGACGGTGATCCGGCCGCGCATCGGACTGGTCGCGGTCCGGGCCGGCGAGCAGCGCCGCGGCATCGCACGGGCGCTGCTCGCCCACGCGCTGGGGACGTTGCACCGCTCCGGGCACGCCGCGGCCTGGACGGAAGTCCAGGAGTCCAACCATGCCGCCTCGGCGCTGTTCGAGGGCATCGGGGCCCGCCCGATGAGCAGCAACCTGGAGCTGGTGCGATGACGAAGAACAAGAACGTCATCGAGGTCGAGGGCAAGGTCGTCGAGTGCCTGCGCAGCGCCATGTTCACCGTGGAGCTCGAGAACGGCCACCAGGTCCTCGCGCACATCAGCGGGAAGATCCGCAAGCACTACATCAAGATCATGTTGGAAGACCGGGTGCTGGTGGAGCTCCCGCCATACGACCTGACGCGCGGGCGGATCGTGTTCCGTTACCGGAACTAGCGGCGGTCGGCGCCTTTCCCGGCAACTGATCTCGGGGCCCCGGTCACGGCGCCTGTGCCACGGCGTGTGTGTGACCGGGGCCCCTGCCCTCAGGGAATCGCATCAGTGAAGGTGCAGCCACCAGGCCAGGAGCCACACGGTCGCACCTGAACCGGCACCTCCTCCCCCAACCCTCCGGAGGAAGAGGTGCCGGCGTGCGGGATGACCTGTCCGCAACGTCCGGCCTGCCGCCCACCGTTCGCCGCTACCGTCTGCCGTCTGCCGTCTGCCGTCTGCCGTCTGCCGTCTGCCGTGAACGCCGTATCAAGGCGTCTGCATTGCGTGGGCCGTTGTCGGCGGGAATGCGACAACACACGTGCAGGCAAGGGTGCTGTCGCAGACCGGCCAGCCACCTCTCCACGGGACCTGTTGGACTGATCGCGAAACGCGCTGGTCTTCACAGGAGGGAACACCATGCCGGCAAGCACCACCGCTTCAGTCGACGGCCAAGTCTCGTCCTCCCGGTCCCCGCTGTGGGGATGGCCGGCCGTGGTCTCGGTGATGCTGGGAATCTTCGCCATCGTCACCACCGAGATCCTGCCGATCGGTCTGCTCACCTCGATCGGTTCCAGCTTCGCCGTCTCAGACGGGACGGCCGGCCTGATGATGACCATGCCAGGCTTCCTGGCCGCGATTGCCGCCCCGCTGGTCACCGCGGTCACCGCACGCTTCGATCGCCGGCTGATGCTCTGCGCCTTCATGCTCCTGCTGGCACTCGCGAACTTCCTTGCAGCGGTGGCACCCGAGTACTGGCTCGTACTGGCCTCCCGGATCATGGTCGGCGTGACGATCGGCGGCTTCTGGTCGATCGGGGCGGGGCTGGCGGAACGACTGGTGCCGCCTACCTCGGTCCCCAGGGCGACTGCTGTGATCTTCTCCGCCGTCCCCCTGGGATCCGTCCTCGGCGTACCGACCGGCACCCTCGTCGGAGATCTCGCCGGTTGGCGAACAGCCTTCACGGTCATGGGAGTTCTGACGGTCGGTGTACTGATCATGCTGCTCTTGTTCGTGCCACCGCTTCCTCCGGTCCAGGCCACCCGGCTGAGCGTCCTCGGCGGCATGCTCCGCACTTCCAGTACCCGCTTCGCACTCCTGCTGACGTCTCTCGTTGTGCTGGCGCACTTCGGGACCTACACGTACGTCACGCCGTTCCTCAAACAGGTCACCCACGCGGGCGACGGTCTGATCACAACCTTCTTGCTGCTCTACGGCGCCGCCGGCATCGTGGGCAACTTCCTGGGCGGCGCCTGGGTGGCCCGACATCCGCGGATCGTCTTCGGACTCGCGGGCGGCCTGATCGCCGCGGTGACCCTGCTGCTTCCGGCGCTGGGCCGAGGGGAGACGGGCGCGGTGATCCTGCTGCTCGTGTGGGGCGTCGCGTACGGCGCCGTACCGGTCGCGTCGCAGACCTGGTTCTCCAAGGCGGCGCCGCACGCCCCGGAAGCGGCGTCGGTCCTGTTCACCGCTTCCTTCCAGGCAACAATCTCTTGCGGCGCACTCGTTGGAGGACTCGTCCTGGACCGCACTTCTCCCACTGCGGTCATGCTGGTGGGCGGTTGCACCGCGGTTCTCATGGTCGTGGCAGTGGCCGCACGTTCCACCGAGAGCCCCACCGGACCGGGGTGAGGAGGCGGTCGCGGTGCGCGCACGCCGGGACGGACACAGCGGCCCTCTCGCTACGGCAAGAGGGTTTCGAACACACTCGACCACCAAGTCACAGATTCCCACTATGGCGAAGTTGTAGCGCCTCAGCGCACGAAAGTTCAACCCTTCATCCATGCAGGACGGATGGCCGAAATATCGGACAGAGAGGACGACAGTCAAGAACAAACAAAATCGATCGAAGTCATTGACGCCATGGGCTCGCTGCCCCTCTCATTGATCCCCGCCAGGCGGCAGGGACCCGCCTGCTCGGATCGGAGAGGCAAACGCATGCCCAAGGGAACACCTCATCGGCCGACCGGCCGATGGCGCAGAGCCGCCACCGCCCTTCTGACACTGATCGGCGGTGTGGCCGCCCTCCTGCTTCCGGCGACCGAAGCGCACGCCGCCCCCGTGTCGTTCACCACGGGCGCCGCACGCACCGACCAGAACGGCAACACCCTGCAGTTGCACGGCCTCGGCATCATCAAGGTCGGTGACACCTGGTACGGCTTCGGCGAGGACAAGACCGGCGAGACCTCGGCCGACACGTCCTTCCAGGACATCACCTGCTACTCCTCGACCGACCTCGCCAACTGGACCTACCGGGGTCAGGCGTTGAGCAAGCAAGCCGCCGGGGACCTGGGCCCGAGCCGGGTGGTGGAGCGGCCGAAGGTCATCTACAACGCGTCGACCAGCACGTACGTGATGTACATGCACATCGACAGCACCAACTACTCCGAGGCCAAGGTCGGTGTCGCCACCAGCAGCACCCCGTGCGGCCCCTACACCTACCGCGGCAGCTTCCGGCCGCTGGGCAACCTCAGCCGTGACCTCGGCCTGTTCCAGGACACCGACGGCACCGCGTACCTGCTGAGCGAGGACCGCAACAACGGCCTGCGCATCGACAAACTGTCCGCCGACTACCTGTCCGTCGACAGCGCGGTGGCCGTGCTCGGCAGCAGCGGCAGCGGCAGCGTCGAGGCACCGGCCATGATCAAGAAGGACGGCACGTACTACGTCTTCGGCTCCCATCTGACGGGCTGGAGCCTGAACGACAACATCTACGCCACCGCCACCTCACTGAGCGGCCCCTGGTCGGCGTTCCGGAACTTCGCCGCCCCCGGCACCCACACCTACGGCAGCCAGACGGCGAACGTCATCACCGTCCAGGGCTCTGCCGGCACCACCTACATCTACGCCGGCGACCGCTGGGACACCTCCGACCTGGGCGCGTCGAAGCTGATCTGGCTGCCGCTGACCATCAGGGGTACGACGGTGAACCTCGGCCAGTACCCCACCTGGTCCCTCGACGCCGCGGCCGGAACCTGGACCGCCGGCAGCGGGATACCGTCGGAGGGCGTCCACACCCTGAAGAACATCAACAGCTCCATGCTGATCGACGTGTCGAGCGGCTCCACGGCGAACGGCGCCAAGATCATCCAGTGGGCGTCCAACGGTGGCACCAACCAGCAGTGGACCCTGACGAGGATGGCGGACAACGTCTACACGCTCAAGAGCGTGAAGAGCGGCCTGTGCCTGGACGTACCGAACCAGTCGACCACCACCGGCACGCAGTTGCAGCAGTGGACCTGCAACGGCGGAACCAACCAGCAGTGGTTCCTCGACCTGGTCGGCAGCTACACCGGCAACACGTACATGCTCGCCGGAGTGGGCAGCGACCTTCACGTCGGTGTCGCAGGCTCCACCACCCAGGGGGCGGCGGTGGACCAAGAGACGGGCACCGGCGCGACCAACCAGCAGTGGAGTCTTTCCTGACCCGTCACAATGCCGGTCGGCCTGAGGGCCGTCAGTCCGGGGCAGGTCCGGGGCCGCAGTGCTCCGGGCCGCCCTGTGCCGGTCGATCGACAGTGACTCGGCCAGCGGCGGTCGGCGGTGACCGGCCATCGCGTCACTCGCGGCGAAGCAGCCTGCGGTACTGATGCTCGCGTTCGCGAGCGTCCGCGCCAGGCATCCTGCATCCTGCCGACTCGTGCCGAGGCGGTCGTCGTCGCGTACGGACGACGTCGCTGCGCGAACCGCCCGGAGGTCGTGGCGGCCCTTGAGCGCGCACTCAGACCAGGTCGCCGCGCAGGATGCTGTAGCGCACGCCGTCACGCCACTGCCCGTCACGGAAGGCGACGCTGCGAAGGACGCCTTCGCGGGTGAACCCGGCCTTCTCCAGGGCCCGTTGCTCGGCGACGTTCTCCACCTCGGTGTCCGCCTCGATCCGCACCACCGTCGTGTGCGCGAGGAGGTAGCGGACCAACTGCCGTTGCGCCTCGGTCCCGACGCCACGTCCGCGTGCCTCTGTCAGCAGGGCGATGCCCATGTTCCAGTACGAGCTGGTCGGCGTCGGCCTGACCTTCCGCCACGCGACGAACCCCAGCCGCTCCGTGCCGCTCACCACCATCAGATGCCCGCCGTCGTCGCCGAGCAGCCCGTTCTCCGCCCACCGGCGCCGCCACCGCCCGGTGTCCCACCAGCCGAACCACTGGAAGGGCGCGGCGGTCTCCGGGTCGGTGAGGAACCGTTCGATGACCGGCAGATCGTCCTCGGCCACTGGCCGCAGCGCGACATCGTCGATGCTCATGCGGGCCACCCTACGACGCGACTCCATAGCGTCCGACACACCCACAAAAACTCGCCAACTCCACCTTGCACAGCGCCATTTGCGCGCATCCCGACTGTGGACGACGCAAAGGAACCTGGATGGAGCGCGGCGCGAAGAGGAACGCATGGGGCTCGCCGCTGCGCGCTCCGCGCCTCTGTTCCGCTCGGCGTGCGCACTCACAGCCGGTCATGAGGCGACAGTCTGGCCGCACCGGCAGTACGGATCCGCCTTCAGGCCGCAGAACGGCATCACGTCGGTGGCCACGACCGACGCAGGCCTCTGATGGCCTTCTGGAACAGCGCCTGGCCGAGATGCGGGATCACCCGTCGCGGGCGAGGCTGGTGCCGTGTCCGCACGCCGAGCGATCGTCCACCCGCCCCCTGAGACCGGCGGCTGCCTGGTGCGCATCAACGACAAAGGCTTCGGCACGGCGTACAGCCCCCACGGCCTGCCCCTGCGCCTCCAGAACGCCAGGCTGATCGGCCGGCCCGAACGGGATGTCGTCGAATCGAGGCTGATCGAGCGGCACGAAGGCGAGCCAGAGGCGTGGGCCCCCTGAGTAGGCGCAAGGGGGTGCGGGACGGCGCGGAACGCGATGTGGAAGAGGTTCTGGACGATCTCTACACCACACCTCCAGCCGACTTCGTCGCCCGCCGTGAGGAGCTGGCCGTCGCGGCCAAGGCAGCCGGCCACGCGGACGACGCCCGCCGGATCCATGCAGCCCGCCGCCCCACCCTGGCGGCGTGGGCAGCGAACCTTCTGCTGCGCTCCCGGCCGCAGGAGAGCGGGCAGTTCCTGGAGCTGGGGCAGGCGCTGCGCGAGGCATACCGCACCCTGGACGCCGCCGGGATCAGCGAGCTGTCCGAGCAGCGTCGGCGCATCGTGGCTGCCTTGTCCCGGCAGGCGGCGCAGCTTGCTCAGGAGGCCGGGCACCGGCTGTCGGACTCGGCCCGGCAGGATGTCGAGTCCACTCTGCGCGCCGTGCTCACCGATCCGGATGCAGCCGACCGGTGGGCCGGCGGCCGCCTGGAGGGCGCTCTCACCCCGCCGTCGGACTTTCCCGGCACTGCCCCGCCGACCGGCGCCGCGCGCAAGCCTCGTCGGGAGACGGCTCCGCGGCCGTCGGCGCGGACGCAGGCGAAGGACGAACTCGCCGATCGGCGCCGCCTGAGCAAGGAGCGGCTCGATCACGCCCGGGCAGTAGCCGAAGAGACCGCGCAACGATTGCAGGACGCGCGTACCGAGGAGACCGATGCTGAGGCGGCATGGCAGCGGGCACGCGACCGGCACGACGAGGCCCGCCAGCAGGTGTCCACCGCCGAGCAGCAACTGCAGCAGGCACGGCAGGAACTCCAACGCGCCGACCGAGAACAACAGGAGGCCGAGGAACGCAGCCGCGCGGCCACTGATGCACTCGCACGGGCTCGGCAGGAAGCGCGCGAGGCCGCGCAGGCGGTGAAGCGCCTGACCGCAGGCAGCAAGTAGGTGGGAAGCCTGACACCGATGTAGTGCCAAGGTGGTGAAACGAGCGTCGGATCCAAGAGCGACGACGAGCCGGTGCGAACGGTGCGTGCGGTGCGTGGAGTGCGTGCGGTGCGTGCGGGCATGACACGCCGTCTGGAGTGTTCCACGGCCTGTCGGCAGAGACGCCGCCCGTCGTCAGCGAGGCGGGTGGGACGGGAGGGCATCGGGGCGGGTGCTCTCGGCCTTGGCGGCGTCGGCGAGGGCCGCGGCAGCGGCTTCTTCCGCCTGGGCCTTGTCGTTTGCCGCCTGGGCAGCCATGTCGTCCGATGGTTTCTCGCGGGTGGCAGGCGACTGGGGCAGCACTTCGGTGAAGGCGCGAGAGACGCCCTGGAGTGCGGAGGTGATCTCGCTGGGGATCACCCAGAAGTTGTTGCCGGAGCCTTGGGCGAGTTGGGGCAGCGTCTGGAGGTACTGGTAGGCGAGCAGCTTGGGGTCGGGGTCGTTGCGATGTACGGCCTGGAAGACCTCGTCGATGGCCCGGGACTGTCCCTCGGCCTGGAGGATCGCGGCGGTGCGGTTGCCCTCCGCGCGCAGAACGGCCGCCTGCTTGTCGCCTTCGGCTGTGAGGATCTGCGACTGGCGCTGCCCCTCGGCCCCGAGAATCGCGGCCCGCTTGTCCCGCTCGGCCCGCATCTGCTTCTGCATCGCGTCCTTGATGGACTGCGGAGGATCGATGGCCTTGATCTCCACCCGGTTGACCCTCAGCCCCCACTTGCCGGTGGCCTCGTCCAGCACACCACGCAGTTGGCTGTTGATGGTGTCCCGTGAGGTGAGCGTCTTTTCCAGGTCCATGGACCCCACGACGTTTCGCAAGGTGGTGACGGTCAGCTGTTCCACGGCCTGCAGGAAATTCGCGATCTCGTAGAACGCCGCTCGCGGGTCGGTGACCTGGAAGTACAGAACCGTGTCGATCTCGACGACCAGATTGTCCTCGGTGATGACGGGCTGCGGTTTGAAGGAAACGACCTGTTCCCGCAGATCGATCACAGGGTGAACGCGGTCGATGAAAGGGATCACGAGACTGAGGCCGGGACTCAGGGTCCGGTGGTATCGGCCTAGCCGCTCGACGTTACGAGCACGTGCCTGGGGAACGATACGGACCGCCCGCATCACGGTGAAAACCGCGATCAGCGCGACGATGAGACCGGCAATGAGGAACGCCGAGGTTTCCATGTTTTCAGTCCCGTGGGTAGACGATCGCGGTGGCTCCGCTGATCTCCATGACGTCGACGGTCTTTCCGGGAGGAATCACCAGCGTCTCGTCGTAGGCGCGGGCCGTCCACTCCTCACCGTCGATGCGGACTCTGCCACTCAGGCCAGTCACCTCTGAGAGCACATAGGCAGCCTTGCCGACCAGTGCGTCCACGCCGAACTTCTCCGCTTGGGGCCGGAGAACGTGGCGGAGCGCAATGGGACGAACGAAGAGCACGGTGACCGCAGCGATGACGGTGAACACCAAGAACTGCAACGGCACGGACAGCCCGACTGCGGCGGACCCCGCCGTGACCAACGCGGCCGCACTCAGCATTCCGAGCGCAGCAGTAAGGGTGAAGATTTCCGCAGCAGCCAACACGGCTGCGACGATCAACCAGATCAGCCATGGATCCATTGCGTGCCTCTTCTGACCGGTGTGGGCGCGGAAGAGCCTGACTCCCACCATTGCACCCTGATTCGGGACAGCCGGATACCCCCGGGAGAGGAGCGCCTGCCGAACGATCGAAGGCGCACGGACGCCTTTTTCGCCTCCGAGCCAGCTATTTCATCTCTTTACAGCAATTTTACCCATAGGCGAAGATCTTCGAACTTCTCAGGGCTGGCCGGCTGGGGTGTGAACGAAACCGTTGGACGTGGCTGTGGGTGATCAGGCAGCTGACGAGTCCGAGGAGCGCTTCGCGGATGTCGTCGCGTTGTTCGCCCTCACCCCGCCTCGCGGTCACCGGGCGGATCCCGTGCTGCCAGGCCAAGCGGCGGTACCTGTCGTGACCGTAGCCGCCGTCGGCCGGCAGCGCGTCCGAGCCCCGGCATGCAGTCTGTCGAAGGCGCTCCCCCACGCATGTGAAACGCCTGCCGGTCCGTGCGCAGATCTCAGCGAGCGGGAAGAGACGTCACGCCCGGCAGCGAGGGTGGGCACGTGCACGCGAAGAACTCGCATCTGCTGCACCGGGTACGGCCGCAACCCTCATGGCTGAATCTGTACTGGCGCAGCCTCGGCAGTCGGCGCCGCCGCCCGCCGGTACCGCACGAGGAGGGCGGCGCCGGCCCGCTCGGCCGACAGGCACTCCAGATCGGTCTGCGGGACGCCGTCGGGAAAGAGCCGTCGGCCGGAGCCGAGGACCGTCGGGAAGGTCAACAGCCGGTATTCATCGATGAGTTCCTCGGCCATCAGGGTCCGTACGACGCTCAGGCTGCCGGTGATGATCACATCGCGTTCCTCGCGCTTGACGACGTCGACGAGGTCGCCGTCGATGATCCGGGAGTTCGCCCAGGCTGATGTGTCAGTCAACGAACGGGAGACGACCAGCTTGGTCGCGGCGTTCATCCGCGCAGCGAACGGGTCGTCTCGTCCCGGCCAGATGCGCGAGAACAACTGCCACGTCGTACGCCCCAACAGCATGACCCCGTCGTCGAGCGTGCTGCCGAGCCGGAACTTGTCCCCGGCGACCGCCTCGGGGCCGTACCGGAACGCCCAGCCCCCGGTCGGCGTTCCTCCGGATCCGGCCGGGTCGGACACGATCCCGTCCAGGGTGACGAACTCAATGACGATGACGCTCACGATGGGTGTCCCTTCGATCGATGCTCACCGGTACGTACCGGCGGCACCGGCTCCACTCATCGCGGCTGGCGAAACTCGTCCGAAGAAATCTGCCGGGGCAGGTCGAACGCCTCGAAAACGTGCGGATCGGCGAACACCACGTTGTGCGCGACCAGGCCGCCGGTGACCGTGAAGACCTGCAGCGTGTGCAGCCGACGCGAGCCGTCGGACTCCGGCGCGTACGCGGCGAGCGCGGGCTGCCCGTTGGCTGTCAGGTGCCTCATACCCCAGCCCGTCCCACGCATCGCGAACACCCGGTCCATGAACAGGCCGTAATCGCGGCTGCCCCGGAACCACAGCGGCACCGGCGGCATCTCCAGGACCGCCTCATCCGTGAGCAGCTGCACGAGCGCGGGGACGTCGGCCGCCTCGAACGCCCGCACATACCGCTGAAGCACTGCCCGTACGTCGGGGTCGTCCGGCTCCGTGACCTCCTCCACGCCCCCCACCTCGGCGAGGGCGGCACGAGCACGCTGAAGCGCGCTGTTCACGGCCGCGGTCGTGGTCCCCAACTGGTCGGCGACCTCGGCAGCGGTGAACTCCAGCACTTCGCGCAGCACCAGCACGGCACGCTGCCGCGGCGGCAGAACCTGCATCGCCGCCACCAGCGCGAGCCGCATGTCGGCCCGTACTTCCACATCCAACCGCGCGTCGGGGAACGGCTGCAGCCAGGGGATGTCCATAGCCGGAGTGAGCGGCTTCCCGGGATCGTCACTCGGCGCACCCAGCCCCGACGGCAACGGCCGCCGCGCGCGCCCTTCCAACGCGGTCAGGCTCACGTTGGTCGCGATCCGGTACAGCCAGGTCCGCACGGAGGCGCGCGCGGGGTCGTACCGGTCCCGGGCCTTCCAGGCGCGCAGCATCGTCTCCTGCACCAGGTCCTCGGCCTCGTGGTACGAGCCCAGCATCCGGTAGCAGTACGCCACCAGCTCACCCCGGTACGGCTCGAAATCCACGGGCCCATCATGGCGCACCGGGGCAGCTCGCGTTCTCCCGCACCTCTGCGACGTGTAGACGGTCCCGCGCGTAGGAGCTCGGCACGGCAGCGTCGAGCAACGGCTGGCCATGTACGACTTCGCCCCTGGCCGCCCCCCTTGTCAGGAGGATGAGGCGACCGTCGTCAGGAGGCGGAAGGGCCCGCACATGGCCGAGCGGCTGAAGGACGGACAGCCGCGCGCCGGCCGAGCGGGGCGTGGCGGACGGACCATGCCTACGCGTGGTGGTCCCGCACGATGATCTTTCCGGTGCTCTCGCCGTGCAGCATGCCCAGGAATGCGTCCACGATGTGCTCGAACCCGTCCACCACCGTCTGGTCCAGCGCTAGTCGGCCGCTCTGCAGATGGGGTACCGCGAACTCGTACAGCTCGTCCTGCAGGTCGCCGTAATTGCTGACCAGGAAGCCCTCCATGCGGAGGCTCTTCTCGACAATGTCCGAGTAGTTGAAGTGCGGCGGCGGCGCGTCCGGGCTGTTGTAGCGGCTGATGGTGCCGATGCGGACGATGCGCCCGAACTCGCGCAGTGCGCCCACCGCGGCGGCCAGTTGTTCGCCGCCGACGTTGTCGACGAAGACGTCGATGCCGTCTGGTGCAGCCTTGGCGAGCAGTTCAGCGGCGAGACCGTCGTGGTAGTCGAACGCCGCGTCGTAGCCCACCTCCCGGGTCAGGTGGTCGACCTTGGCCGCCGAGCCCGCGCTGCCCACGAGTCGGCCGGCGCCCAACAGCCGGGCGAACCGGCCGGTGGCGGTGCCGACGCCGCCGGCTGCGGCGGAGACGAACAGGTCGTCGCCCTCGCGGAGCCGGGCGATGCGGGTGAGGCCCACATAGGCGGTCAGTCCGGTGCCGCCGAGGACGCTCAGGTAGGCCGTCAGGGGAACCCCGTCGAAGCGGGGCAGTCTGCGGATCTCCTCGGGGCGGACCACGGAGTGCGTGCGCCAGCCCTGCCGGTGGAACACGACCCCGCCCTCGGTCAGCTCCGGTGTCCGTGAGGCGACGACGCGCCCGAGAGTCCGGCCCTCCAGCGGTGTGTGGAGCGCGAAGCCGCCGGGCACGTCGTCCATCATCTCGCGGTGGTACGGGTCGACGGACCAGTAGAGGTTCTCCACGAGCGCGGTGCCGACCGCAGGTTCGGGAATCGCGGACTCGACGAAGACGAAATCCTTGGTGGTGGGGAAGCGGTGGGGGCGGGCGGTCTGCTGGACGGTGATCGCGCTCTCGGTCATGACGGGACCGTAGGACGGGAATGGAGCCCTCGGGCAGGCAGTTGGGCTCATGTGATCCCCCGTTCCATGAACAGTTCTCATACCCTGAGGTGAGCACCCTGTGCGCCGCACGACCGACACCGATCTCGCTCCGCACGAACTGCGCATCCTGGTGGCGGTCGCGGACGCCGGCGGCTTCTCGGCCGGGGCCGAGGCGCTCGGCCTGACCCAGTCCGCGGTCTCCCACTCGGTACGCGGCAGCGAGCGCAAGATCGGCGCCGTTCTGTTCGAACGCGGCCGCAGCGGTGCCAGACCCACTCCGGCAGGGGAGAAGGCCGTGGCGCATGCGCGCCGTATCCTGCGGCTGCTGGACGTGCTCGTCGCCGAGGCGCGGGGAGCCGCCCGATCCGAGATGACGCAGGGGCCGGAGGGCCCGCTGCGGATCGCGGCCTTCCGCAGCACCGCGCTGCACCTGCTGCCGCCGGTTCTGCAGCGGCTGCGCGCGCGGTATCCCGGGATCGAGCCGCAGGTGCGGATCGTCCGCGAGCTCGGGCGCGGTACGGCGGGCGAGGTGGCCGACGGGCGGTCCGATATCGCCATTGCCACCTTGGACGGAGCGCAGCTGCCGACGGGGCTGGTTTCGGGCGCACTTTTCGAAGAGAGCTACTCCCTGGTGCATCCGGCCGGACACCCGGCTCCGCGCTCGCTGCCGCTGGTCGACTGGGTCGAGAACTGCGGCTCGTACACCCGCGCCTGGTGGGGCGCGCAGGACTGGATCCCGAGGGCCACGATCGAGGCCGAGGACGACGGAGCCGTGCTCTCGCTCGTGAGCGGGGGGCACGGGATGGCGATCATGCCCGCGCTCTCCCTGGTCGGAGCACCGGGCTCGATCGAGATCACCGATCTCGGTCCGGAGCGCCCGACGCGCCGTGTCGGCTATGTGACCACCCCGGAGCTCGCCGGCTCGGCCGTCGTACGCGCTCTGGTGCGGGAGCTGCGGGCCACCGGCTCCGCCATCTGACGAGCAGCGGGCCACCAGTGCCCGAGGTCCTGCTTTCGGGACTCATCCGTCTGTTTTCTCCGCAACACCCGGGACGACGGTCCCCCGCACGATCGCAGAATGACGCACACGTGGAACAGCCGGTGCCGGGCAGTGGTGGAACTCGCGGTTGCCGATGACACCACCGCGTTCGCCGTCCGGAACGGCTCGCCGGCACACTGCCCGGTCACCCCGGCGAGACCGTACGGTCCGCGGGTCCGGCGGGCGCGGCGGGCCCGCCGTCGGGTCGCGCTACTTCCTGAACCATCCTCATGAGCCCGACGCGCGGGCGGGTGCCGATCACCCTTGTTGCGTTCAGGCGCTCATGTCAGTCGCCATACGCAGTCGCCGGTGAAGTGTCTCGGACTCCGGCAGCGCAGAGACGAGTACTACGCCCCCGAGGGGTACTCGCCTTTATGTAATACATATCTCGGGCAAATGGGAGGTGCCGAAATGACAACGCAGCCCAGGCCGGACATGGCAACACATCCCGACATCCTCGACATGCGCAATCGCCACGAGATGGCCGAGCGTGTCGCGACCACTCCCAGGGCACAGGCCGTCGAGGCCATGGGCCTGATCACCGGCCTCTACCTCGCGGCCTCACCGTGGATCGTGGGGTTCAACGGGTTCTCCACCCTGGCGGTCAACAACCTGATCGTCGGCATCGCGTACGCCGTGATCATGAGCGGTGGCTTCGGCCGGGCATACGAGCGGTCGCACAGCATGGCATGGGCCGCCTGCGCGCTCAGCGCGTGGACGATCGTCGCACCCTGGGTTGTGGCAGGCGATGTCAGCACCACCAGGACCATCGTCAACAACATCATCGTTGGCGTGATCGGGCTCCTGCTGGGCCTCATGGCCGCCGCAGCCGCCCGCCCGGTGGATCAGTCGTCCGGCGACCGCGCGGCGTCGCGCATGTGATCGTCTCCCACCGTCTAGGGACGTGCGTCGTAGGCCGCAGGACAGCCGGGCCGACACTGGGCCATCCGTGATGCCTCGCAGGCTTCACGGATGGCCGCTGGGAGACGCCCAGGACCCAGGATCATTCACGAGACAGCCGTTTTTCTGTGCGCGCCCAGAGACGTACCGGCTCGCATCCCGGACAACGCCAGGCCCATGCTTCGGTTCGTTCCGTTCAGGCCACGCGGCGACCCGGCCCTACGCGCTCGCGCCTCCTCCCGTCCTGCGCCTCGGAGTCCCGCTCACGTGGGATCTCCGCTCCGGCAGAATGCGCCCGTACGTCGAGCGCGCCCCCGTCGCCGGCTTTCGACGGGCGTTGCCCGGTCTCCCCGGCGATGAAGTGGTCCTCTTGCGAGTAGTCCTCTTGGCGAGGCGACGGCGGCGGATGATCCACGCAGAACCGAACGCTGTGCCGCGCTGGGTGGCAGCGAAGTCCCGTCACAGGATGCGGATCGCCCCGCCCGCCTCCACCACTCATGATTCCCGGCCCCTGCGAGCCACCCTGCCCAGACTTCGCCTACGGGACATGGCGGGCGGCCCCGTGAGGACCGGCCCGCCGGAGTCGTCAGCATGGGCCGCCGGTTCAGTGCTGCCGCTTGCCGTGGTAGCGCTCGGCGAGGCGGGCGAGGGCGACGGCCGCGAGGAGGAGGCCGAAGTCGCGCAGGGCGATGTCGTAGTAGTCGGGGATGGTCAGAAGGTTGACGATGATGCCGGCCAGCCAGCCGGCCACCAGCCAGGCTCCGAAGCGGGGAGCGAGGGCCACGGCGATGCCGGCCACGATTTCGATCGCGCCCACGGCGTACATGGCGGCCTGGGCACTGCCGGGAACCAGGTCGTTGATCCAGGGCGCGAGGTAGGCGGGCCAGTCCACGAGCAGGTTGGTGAACTTGTCCAGCCCGAACAGGATGGGCGCCACCGTGAACGCGGTGCGCAGGATCGCGAACGCCTGATAGCCGGGATCGGCGAGCAGCGCACGCCGATCCCGGGCGGCGGCGGACGTGGGGCTTGTGGTTGCGGAGGACATGACGACCTCTCCTTCTATCGACAACTCTCATTACCTATAGAAGCTCCGGGCTCTTCTTTAGTCAATGGCTGTTGGTTTTACACTGGTGTTCGTGGACGACCCGAAGGAAGTACGCGACGCCGACGTCTCCGCCATCGCCGCCCTGGACGAGCCGACGCGCCGGAGGCTGTACGACCATGTGGTGCGCCAGCCGCTCCCTGTCAGCCGGGACGAGGCAGCCGCCGCGCTCGGTCTCGCGCGGCAGACCGCGGCGTTCCACCTCGACCGCCTCGCCGATGAATCCCTGCTCGACGTGGTCTACGAGCGGCGCAGCGGGCGGGCGGGTCCGGGGGCCGGCCGCCCGGCCAAGCTGTACCGGCGGTCGGCGAAGCACATCGCGGTCAGCCTGCCCGACCGGCGCTACGAGCTCGCCGGACGCCTCCTTGCGCAGTCCGTCGAGGAGTCCGCCGCAACCGGTGAGCCGGTACAGGAAGTGCTCTACCGGAAGGCCGAAGAGCTCGGCACACTGTTGGGCGGGCCGGGCAGCGGAGGTCTCTTCGACCTGCTGGAGCGGTACGGGTTCGAGCCGCGGCACGAGGAAGGCGCCGTCGTGCTCGGCAACTGTCCCTTCCATGCCCTGGCCCGTGAGTACACGCATACGGTGTGCAACATGAACCTGCATCTGCTGCGCGGCGTCCTTCAGGGGCTGGGCGAGTGCGGGTACGCGGCCTGTCTGTCGCCGAGCCCGGGTCGGTGCTGTGTCCGGTTGGAGCCCGTCGCCTGATCACAGGGACGGCATGGCCGCAGCTCGTCGCACGGCAGCGACGGGACTGGTGCCGGGCGGCGTGGACGTGTGGGGAATGGGGCCGATGTCAGCGCGCCGCGAGCCAGCCAGAGCAGCGAGTACACGTCACCGCCACTGCTGAGGACACGTGGCTGCAAAACAATTGGACGGAGGATGATCGACCTTATAACTTGCGGTTGTCCGTGACACCGCCCGAGGAGGTGAGACCCATGAACGCTGTAGCGATGTGGGTGCTCCCCCTTTCCGTCACGGCCGGCGATTGACGTAGGTGTCGCCGGGAGCGCCTCGACAACAGGGCCCTCCCGAAAGGCAACACCTATGGACTCTCAGCAGTTCACCGCCGAGCCGTCGTCGAACGATACGGCCGAGCGCGGACGCACCGTGGGCGACCTATCCGGACTCCGGTCGTCGGCTGCCGGTGCTGATCGCGCGCCCCTCACCTTCGACTTCGACGTGATCATTGCCGGGTGCGGGCCGACCGGCGCGATGCTGGCCGCAGAACTACGGCTGCACGATGTGCGGGTGCTCGTCCTGGAGAAGGAAACCGAGCCCGTGTCGTTCGTCCGCATCGTGGGTCTGCACATGCGCAGTCTCGAGCTGATGGCGATGCGCGGGCTGCTGGATCGAATGCGCGAGCACGGACGACAGCGTCCGGCCGGCGGATTCTTCGCCGCCATCAACAAACCCGCGCCTCATAGCCTGGATTCCGCGCACCCGTATCTGCTGGGAATCCCGCAGCCCGTCATCGTCGATCTGCTCGAAGAGCATGCCATCCAACTCGGTGCACAGGTCCGGCACGGGTGCGCGGTGTCCGGATTCGAGCAGGGCGACGAGGGTGTGACCGTCTGGCTGTCCGACGGCGAACAACTGCGTTCGCGTTACCTCGTCGGCTGTGACGGCGGCCGCAGTACGGTGCGCAAACTGCTCGGTGTCGGCTTCCCCGGCGAGCCCTCACGGAACGAGACGCTGATGGGCGAGATGGAAGTGGGCGTGGCGCAGGAGGAGATCGCCGCCAAGGTGACCGAAATCCGCGAGACCCATCAGCGCTTCTGGCTCCGGCCTTTCGGCGAAGGGGTCTACAGCGTCGTAGTGCCCGCCGGGGAAGTCAGTGATCGCTCGATTCCGCCCACTCTCGAGGATTTCAGACACCAGTTGCGCGCCGTCGCCGGCACCGATTTCGGCGTGCACTCCCCGCGCTGGTTGTCCCGCTTCGGGGACGCCACCCGGCTGGCCGACCGCTACCGGGTCGGACGGGTGCTGCTGGCCGGCGATGCGGCACACATCCATCCACCCATCGGCGGACAGGGACTCAACCTGGGCGTCCAGGACGCGTTCAACCTCGGCTGGAAACTGGCCGCTCAGGTCCGCGGCTGGGCACCGGAAACACTGCTGGACACCTACCAGGCCGAACGTCATCCGGTCGCCGAGGACGTGCTGGACAACACCCGCGCCCAGATGGAACTGCTCTCCACGGAACCGGGCCCGCGAGCCGTGCGCAGGCTGCTCACCGAACTGATGGACTTCGACGAGGTGAACCGTCATCTGATCGAGAAGATCGCCGCGATCGGCATCCGCTACGACCTCGGCGAAGGCCCCGACCTGCTCGGCCGGCGCCTGCGCGACATCGACCTGAAACAGGGCCACCTCTACGGTCTGCTGCATCGCGGCCGCGGACTGCTGCTGGACCGCACCGAACGCCTGACCGTCGGCGGCTGGTCAGACCGGGTCGATCAACTCACCGACCCCTCCGCCGCACTTGACGTTCCCTGCGTCCTGCTACGTCCCGACGGCCACGTCGCCTGGATCGGCGACGATCAGCAGGACCTGGACAACCATCTCTCGCGCTGGTTCGGCAAGCCCGTCAGCTGATACCGCCTGAGCAACCGAAAAGCCCGTGAAGGTCGAACGGCCAGTAACGACTGACCATCAAGGGGCTGGAGGCAGCGTCAGCCGTGGTGCTCCGACGCCAGGTTGGCCTACAGGAGGGTTGGCCTCCGGAGTGACGACCGGAAGACGGCGGAAGAGCACCGCGGAGGGAATCGGCGTAGACCCCGTGCAGATGAATGCTGGCCGTCACCAAGCGGTGTCACGGGAACCCGCACGGTGTCGCGCTGGGCGTCGGTTTCCCGGCCGAGAAGACACGCCGGCCGTCGCCACGGTGGCCTCCGGCCCCACCGTGGCCACGCGCCGGCGATCAGCCCGTCACCCCTTCGACGAGGTCTTCACCGACGCCGACCGCGACGCAACCCCAGATAGGCGCTGACCGCGGCTGCGAGTACGTCCGCAAGAGCCGCCTCTCCAAACGTCCGTGCAGCGTCTCGACGGCGCCTGCAACAACAGCGCTGTGGTGACCGTGCGGGCGTGCCGGTCGACGGCGGCCCGGTGCCTGAATGCCCGGGCAGGACACCGAGGTGCCGAGAAGGCAGCCGGAGTGTTACGTGTAGGGGCCGGTCAGCCTGGCGGCGAGCAAGCGGCCCTGCTCCACGTCGACTCGAGGGATGCGGATACCCAGGATGTCGCCCACGGCCTGCCACACCACTCCGTACAGACCACCCTCCTGCGCTTCGAGAAGGTCATGCCACTGAGGGATGGTGTATCCGTCCGGGCAGGTCGCCCCGGCGGTTCTCAGACCCTCGCCCAAAGCGGCCAGCTTGCTGCCGTCTACCGCCTGCGGACGGTACGTCGGATCGTCACCGAAGTTGTTCAGGTACACGTTCCCGTCGCCGAGCGCGTAGGCCAGGTAGCTCGGGTTGACCGCCACGTTCGCGTTCAGGCAGATCAGTTCCTCTCCGGCCGCGGGGGTCACTTTGGCCTCGTCCTCGAAGAACCATTCGCACCAGGTGCACGACCCTCGGTCTTCCAGGACGTACGCCCACTCGCCGGACGTGCCGTACATGCAGGGTGCCTTCCGGGTCGGGTGGAAGTCCCGGTACGGAATGGCGCGCGACATCTCTTGCTCGTCCGCGCCAAGCCTGAGCAGCAGATCCCGGACGGGGATCCCGCGCATCGCGGTCATGGAGATCCCACCCAGCATCCCATCGACGGCCGGTTCTTCGAATGTGTGCTGCCCCACCCACTTCAAGCCTTCTGTCACTGGGCTGTGCCTTCTCGGTGTCGTCGGGTGCCGACCGCCATGATGCCCCGGCCGTCGTCCAGGGGCCGAGGTTGCAGGCGGTCGCCCGTCGCCACATCCGCGTGCACCGTCGTCGAGGTGGGTTCAACGCTTCTTGGACAAGGACCGCCGGCCAGGGTGTCACTGCGCGAGCTGACCGAAAAGGGATCCTGACGGGCTGATCGACTGGGGTCGACGAGGTGGCGAGGTCCGCGTTCTTCCGTTGCTGACGGCGTTCATCAACGCGGCGGGCCCTCTGCCGGGGCACCTGCACGCCGACGACGAGTGCGCGCTGCGGCAGGGAGAACCGAACGGCAAGGCCGAGGCGTGGCACATCGGAGACCGACCCTGAGACCGACCCCGGAGCCACCGTTTTGGCCGGTGGGAAGCCCGGAGCGGACCAAGATGTAGTTATCACGGAGTCCAGGGGGCTCAGCAGCGGTGCGCGCGCCGGACAGCGCGGCGAGTGAAGACGACGGCGGTCGCTGCGGCCGCCGCGCCCGCGGTGACCAGGACGGCCCGGCGGGCGGTAGGAGAGCTGACCGGGGCAAGGTCGCGCAGCCGGTCGAAGACGCTGAGCGGGAGGGCGCTCACTACGTTGCCGGGCGGGCGCCGCGGCACCGCGGGATGCGGATGGGTGGGCGCGCCGACGCGCACCGCCTCCCAGGCGGCGCCGATCTGCCGCAGTCGGCGGTCGCTGAGCCAGTCACGCAGCCGCGGCAGCAGCTCGTCCTCCTCGTCACGGATGTCCTGGGAGATCAGGGCGAACGACCGGCGTACCCACGCGGAGCGACGGGGGTCGTCCGGGGACCTTTCGACCTGAGCGATCAGCTCGTTGATCTCCTGATGTTCCCGCTCGACCCGCGCGGTGAGGTCCTGGCCGTCGGAACTGACGCGCCGCAGAACGGGCCACAGGACCGTCTCCTCGGCGAAGGCGTGGCTGAACACCAGCTGCACGATGTTCTGCCACAGCTCGTTCCGTTCCTCGGGCGTGGTGTCGGCGCTGCTGTAGCGGTTCATCATCGCGTCGAGCTCAGCATGGTCGCGCCGCTGGCGCACCAGGATGCTGTCCTCTCCTCCGAGTTCGACTGCATTCTGTTCACTGATCGAAAGGGTCATGATGAACCTTCCCCAGGCGTTGAGTGATTTCACTGCCGTACGGGCTGGTCATGGCGGCTTCTCACCGTGGGACCTACCGGGTTCCCCGCATCCGACGACCCGATCGCCTCGATGTCGACCGGGCGTTCCTGTGGGCAGCAAACGGCTCCCCGAGGACGTTCCGCAGCAGTACGGTGCGGCTCCTCGTGCTCCAGCAGTTCTATGGCTCCCGTCGGCTGATTCTCACTCCTCCTGAGTGATGACATGGATGCGCCCGGCGGTTGACGCCCCTGGGGCAGTGGCGAATGAGACTGGAACTCCGTTGCTTGAACGGGGAGTTCAGGGTGGATCGGTGGGATCGGGTCGGGCGGGTCGCGGCGTATGGGGCAGCGCTGGCGCTGACTCCCTACCTGCTGATCAAAGTGTCGTGGGTGGTTGGTTCGCTCGTGGGGCTGCTGCCGGTCGGGACCGGGTTCGGCATGGCGGAGTGGGTCGTGCTCAACAGCGCGACGATCGGTATGGCAGGGATCAGGATCGCGGTGGCGCTCGCGCTGGTGCGGCCGTGGGGGATGCGCATACCGGGAGCGCCGCTGGCTTTCTGCGCCTGGGTCGGTACGGGGTTCCTCGTCCCGGTGTTGCCGTACGCCGTTCTCAGTTCGCTGCTGGGCTCGGAGGACGGCAATCCGAGGAGCGGGAGTGACGCAGGCCCGTCGATGCCGGTCTGGGAGGCCGCGCTGGTTCGATCGGGTTTGTAGGCATGGGCTTGGTCTGGCCGCTGCCCACGTACTTGCGGCGGCGCTGGCCGGACGCGTTCGCGGGTCGGTTCGGGGACCGTGGGGAGCGCTCGCCGAGGGCACTGCCATGGATGGCCGTGCTCGGCGTCGCAGTCGGTCTCGTCTGGCTGTACTGGGCGGTGGGCGCCACAGCAGGTGTCACCCACCGCGGCGAGCGGGACCTCGCTTGGTATGTGCTGTCCGGCGTCTTCGGGCTCTGGGCGTTTCGTGGCGTCCGCCGCTACCTGGGCTGCCGTCCGAGGCCGGCCCGCACGAGTCCCCCGGTGGGGTCCTATGGTGCTCGGCTGGCTCGGCTCGGGCTCGTTGTTCGCCTGGAGCGGCTGGAAGCTTCCGTTCACCCTGTACCTGGCGGTCGCGCAGCCGACCGATGCGTCCCTGCCGGAAAACCTCGCGCTCGCGGCGGTCCTGCACCTTGCAGCGGTGGGGGCGGGCGCCGCGATGCTGCGAGCCCTCGTCCGTACGCGGCCGGCGTCATCGAACTCGTAGCCGACCCACGCGGGATCGTGGTGTGAAGCGCCAGTTACGGTCGGCCCTCTGCGGTGGCTTTCAACGGCATCGACGGCGCCGTTACCGCGCCAGCGCTCCCACCGCGGCACCGACACCTGCCGCACAGGCAAGCACTGCCGACGCGCAGGCCGCATGGCGTTTGAGCAACTCTTGGCGCAGCTCGTCGTAGCGGGCCTCGTACTCCTGCCGCAGCTGATCGGCGCGCCGGACGGTGCCGAGTAGCAGGTGGCGAGTGAGCGCCATCCGCAGTTCGCAGTAGTGGTGGGCCACCTCAGCGGCCTGGGCCGTGGACAGCCAGGGCATCCTGGCGCACAACTCTCCGGCTTCACGGTGGGCGTCGTCGTGGTGGCCGTGTACCAGCAGGTAGCCCTCGGCCTCGGTGGCGAGGTCGGAGATCTGATCGGATGCCAGGCGGCGGTTCCGGCCGTTGATCACGTTCGGTCGCTCTCGTGGCCCGCCGCGTCGATCGCGTCGCGCCTGCCTGAGTGCTGCTTCTGGTCCAGTTGTGCCACGTCGGGGTGGTGCAGGTCGAAGGCGGGGGATTCGGAGCGGATGCGGGGCAGCGTGAGGTAGTTGTGGCGCGGGGGCGGGCAGGAGGTGGCCCATTCCAGGGAGCGGCCGTATCCCCAGGGGTCGTCGACCTCGACCCGTGTGCCGTACTTGGCGGTCTTCCACACGTTGTAGAGGAAGGGCAGGGTGGACAGGCCCAGCAGGAACGCGCCGATGGAGGAGATGGTGTTGAGGGCGGTGAAGCCGTCGGCGGCCAGGTAGTCGGCGTAGCGGCGGGGCATGCCTTCGGCGCCGAGCCAGTGCTGGACCAGGAAGGTGGTGTGGAAGCCGACGAACAGCGTCCAGAAGTGGATCTTCTCCAGGCGGTGGTCGAGCATGGTGCCGGTCATCTTCGGCCACCAGAAGCTGAACCCGCCGAACATCGCGAAGACGATCGTGCCGAACAGGACGTAGTGGAAGTGGGCCACCACGAAGTAGCTGTCGGTGACGTGCCAGTCCAGTGGTGGAGAGCCCAGGATGACTCCGGTCAGGCCGCCGAACAGGAAGGTGACGAGGAAGCCGGCCGCCCACAGCATGGGCGGCTCGAACGACAGGGAACCCCGCCACATGGTGCCGATCCAGTTGAAGAACTTCACGCCCGTGGGCACGGCGATGAGGTAGGTCATGAAGGAGAAGAACGGCAGCAGCACGGCCCCGGTGGCGAACATGTGGTGCGCCCACACCGTCACGGACAGACCCGCGATCGAAATCGTCGCGCCGATCAGACCCATGTAGCCGAAGATCGGCTTGCGGGCGAAGACCGGGATGATCTCGGTGATCACTCCGAAGAACGGCAGGGCGAGGATGTAGACCTCGGGATGGCCGAAGAACCAGAACAGGTGCTGCCACAAAAGGGCTCCGCCGTACTGGGCGTCGAAGACGTGCGCACCGAACTTCCGGTCCGCCTCCAGCGCCAACAGCGCGGCGGCCAGCACAGGGAAGGCGAACAGCACGAGCACCGAGGTCAGCAGGATGTTCCAGGTGAAGATCGGCATGCGGAACATGGTCATGCCGGGGGCGCGCATGCAGATGATGGTGGTGATGAAGTTGACCGCGCCGAGGATGGTGCCGAATCCGGCCAGCGCGAGTCCCATGATCCACAGGTCGGCGCCGACGTAGCCGCTGCGGATGGGGCCGCTGAGCGGGGTGTAGGCGGTCCAGCCGTAGTCGGCGGCGCCCTGCGGGGTGAGGAAGCTGCCGAGGACGATCAGACCGCCGAGCAGGAACAGCCAGTAGGAGAACATGTTCAGCCGCGGGAAGGCGACGTCCGGGGAGCCGATCTGCAGGGGCATGACCGCGTTGGCGAACCCGGCGAAGGTCGGGGTGGCGAACAACAGCAGCATGATCGTGCCGTGCATGGTGAACGCCTGGTTGTACTGCTCGGTGGACAGGAACTGCAGCCCGGGACGGGCCAGTTCCGCCCTGATCGCCATCGCCAGCGCCCCGCCGATCAGGAAGAAGCAGAACGAGGTGATCAGATAGAGATGGCCGATCTTCTTGTGGTCGGTCGTGGTCAGCCAGGAAACGACCACCTGGCCCCGGCTGCGACGCTCTGGCGCGGTCGGAACCGGAGCAACGGGTTCGGTTTGGGTCGCCATAGGATTCCTCGATCGGCAGCACGGTATGGGCGGATAGGACGGCACCGCAGAGGGACCGCTCGTGTGACCTGCCTTGCCGACGGTGTCGGGACGCTTGCATAACCAGCCCAGCGAAACCTAGTCGGGCTGATTCGGTGCCACTTCCGCTGTGCTGCGTGTCCGGGCGTGACGGGTGAACGATTCACCCGCACGGCTGAGGCGGGACCGACCCTGGGCTCCGCCCGGGCACCGTCATCGCCCAGTGCCAGTACGGCGTGGACGGCGTGGACGGCGTGGTGACGGCTGCATCAAATCCGGCTCGCGGACCACCCGTCCCACGTCCGCCAGGCTCCTCGGTGTGCAGCGCGCCGCACAGCGATGTTGCCGACGAGCCGGCGCTGCTGAGCGGTGGCAACGGTTCGGGTCACTGGCCCGATCTGCCATCATGGCCGAAAACGGAACCTCGTTCCACGAACGATACGGAACCGGACCCGCTCCGCGATCCGACGAGAGGAGCCTTACGGTGAGCGACAGCCGCCAGGGCACGGAGAAGGCCACCGCGTCCCAGCGCAAGGACGTCCGGCGCAACAAACAGATCCTGCTGGACGCCGCCGCCGCCGTCTTCGTCAGCTCGGGCGTGGAGGCGCCGGTACGTGACATCGCCGCCAGGGCAGGCGTCGGGATCGGCACGATCTACCGCCACTTCCCCACCCGGGCAGACCTGATCGTCGCGGTCTTCCGCCACCAGGTCGAGACCTGCGCCGAGGCCGGGCCCGCCCTTTTGGCGAGCTGCCCCACCGCGTACGACGCACTGGAACAGTGGATCGACCTCTTCGTCGACTTCCTGGTGACCAAACACGGACTCGCCGCCGCCCTGCAGCAGGACAACGCCGGCTTCGAGACCCTGCACGCCTACTTCATCGACCACCTCGTACCGGTGTGCACGCAGCTCCTCGACGCCGCCGCGGCCGCCGGCGAGATCCATTCCGACATCGGGGGCCTTGAGTTGATGCGCGGCGTGGGCAACCTCTGCGTCGGCGCGGAGAACGATCCCAGCTACGACCCGCGCACCTTGGTCGCGCTCCTCGTCGCCGGACTGCGCCAACCTCGGCGGCCAGGGTCAGGGGCAGCCCGCAGCGAGTCGTGAGCGGCCTCCGCACACTCGCCCGCCCCGCCCCGCGCCGCACGCCGACGGGTGCCCGCCGTACCCCTCAATGCTCCTGAACGGTCAATGCTCCTGAACGGCGGGCCGAACGGCGCACAAGCCGACGCCGTCGCCAGCCGTCGTCAGCCCTCGGCCGCACCCGCGCGCGGTTGCCGGTAGGGCCGTACCGCGCGCCGCGCTTTGACGAAACGGTGGGTCTCCGAGGGGCCGTCGTAGATCCGGAACGGCCGCACCTCCCGGAGCACGCGGGCCAGCGGCGCTTCGGCGGCCGAGATGCCGAGGGCTCCGCAGATCTGCACCGCCCGGTCGACCACCCGGTTGACCGCTTCCGCCACGAAGATCCTGGACAGACACCGAGGTGAGCTGGGAGGCGGCGGCGGAACCGGTGTCCAACTCCCAGGCGGTACGCAGGACCAGGGCGCGCTCGCCTCGATGTCGATCTCCGAGTCGGCCGGCATCTGCTGGACCATGCCGAGGTCTCCGAGGGCCGAGCCGAAGGCCATGCGGCTCCCCGCCCCTCCAGCGCGACGTCCAGGGCGCGGCGAGCCGCTCCCAGTCGGCGCATGCAGTGGCTCATCCGGGCGGGACCGAGCCGGACCTGGGCGCCCTCGAAGCCTCGGTTGACTCCCCGAGCACCTGCCTCTCCCCCACCACGCACTCGTCGAAGATGATCTCGGCGTGCCCGGCGAAGAGCGACTCGCCAGGGTCCCGATGCTGCGGACCAGGCGCACGCCGGGAGGGTCCGCGTCGACCAGGAACAAGGTGGCGCCCGCCCGGGTCGCCGGGGCCGCCCGAGGTGCGGGCCATGACGATGGCGAAGCCGGCTCCATAGGCGCCGGTGATGAACCATTTGTGCCCGTCGAGGCGTCAGCCACCCGGAACCCGGGTTGCCGTGGTCCGCAGGGAGCGGGGATCGGACCTTCACCTTCGCCGGCCCACGGCTACCAGGTCACGCTCCACGACCGCGCCTGACCGGCCAGACGTCACCGGACGAGCCCCAGATCCCAGAAGACCGCGGCTGCACCCTGGACTCGTGCGTGACGCGACAGCCCTGCGACAGAGATTCTCGCGGATGCCGGCTACCAGGGCCTTGGGCCCAGACCGGCGGACGCGTGGCGCCTCGGCCACACCGCAAGTTCAGAAGAACGCCCCGGACTGCTACGAGGAGTCCAAGGGCACGGCACAAGGCCCACCTCTCCCGTCGCATCCGCGTCGTCGAGCACCGCAGCGCCCACCTGAAGCACTGGCGAGCCCGCCCGCCACCACAGTCGGCGTGAGCCCATGAGCGACATCGTCCAAGCGATCGCTACCCTGCTCTCCCACCGACAGGCGTTCACCCTCACGGCCGGCGAACAAGGGTGAACGCCGGGCCAGTTCACACCGCGCGACGCGCCACCGCCAACCATGCACGATCTCGCTACCTATGTGAGGCCTCGACCGCCTCGACCGTCTCGACCGCCTCAGCCGCTTCGGAGCCTTCCCGACGTATCCGCTCAACCCCCAGGCACCTAGCGGCTCGAGCGCTTGGTTGAGCGTGTGACCGTGCTCAGTAAGGGAGTACTCCACGCGTGGCGGCACCTCGGCATACACCTTCCGGTGCACGAGACCGTCCTCCTCCATCTCCCGCAGGTGCTGCGTCAGCATCTTCTCGCTCACTCCCGGTAAGCCGCGACGAAGCTCAGCGAAGCGGCGTATGCCATGAGCTTCGAGTTCCCAGAGGATCAGTCCCTTCCACTTCCCGCTCACCACATCGAGCGCGGCGTCGATGCCACAGATGTAGGGCCCGCACCTCGGCGCCTTGGCCATCACTGAACCCCTTACTAAAAGGTAAGTACCGCAGAAAATAGTGGGTACTTCCGACACTAGCCGCGCTCTCCGAGCATGGAGGGGTGAACAAACAACTGAACGCCCCCACCAGGCAGAACAGCACTGTCACCGTGATCGGGCTTGGTCCGATGGGCCAGGCGATGACCCGCACCCTCCTCACCGCCGGCCACCCCGTCACCGTCTGGAACCGCACCGCCAGTCGGGCCGACGGCGTCGTCACCGACGGAGCCACGCTCGCGGCGACACCCGGCGAGGCGGTCGAGGCGAGCGACCTCGTGATCCTCAGCCTCACCGACTACCAGGCGATGTACGACATCCTCGGCAGCGCCACCGCATCGCTCGCCGGCCGCACACTGGTCAACCTGAGCTCCGACACCCCCGACCGCACGCGCGAGGCAGCGACCTGGGCGGCGGCCCACGGCGCGCACTTCCTCACCGGAGGTGTCATGGTTCCCGCGCCGATGGTCGGCACAGAGGCGGCCCATGTCTACTACAGCGGCCGCGAACAGGTGATGGAGAACCATCGGGCGACGTTGACCCTGCTCGGAACACCGAGGTATCTGGGCGACGACCCGGGCCTCGCCCAGATGATGTACCAGGCCCAACTCGCGGTGTTCCTCACCACCCTGTCGGCACTGATGCACGCCACCGCGATGTTGGGTACGGCAGGACTGAAGGCATCGGAAGCGCTGCCGGAGTTGCTCACTTTCGCCGACTCGATCGGCGGCATCCTCAGGGCCGGCGAGGGGAAGCCCGGCGCCGCGCTCGACGCCGGAGAGCATCCCGGCGACCTCAGCACCGTCACCATGATGGGTGCGACGTCCGACCACATCGTCGAGACCAGCACGTCACTCGGCCTCGACCTCGCGCTCCCCCTGGCCGTGCAGGCCCACTACCGGCACGCGATCGAGCACGGACACGGTGGTGACAACTGGACCCGCATCATCGACAGCATCCGAGGTCAGCACTGACCGACCGCGCAAGCGATGAGCAGGCCCGGGCCGACACTCCGTCCGCGCGCTGCGGCTCGCTCCGTGCCGGCCGGGCCGCAGGAGGATCAGCGGATAAGCGGTGGACCCGGTCGTTGGGATGACAGGGTGAGGCCCATGCCGTCGCCCACGTCCGAACAGATCCTCCGTGAACTGCACGCCTCTGCCCCGCACAACGGTGCGAGCAATGATCCCGGTGGCGGCGAGGAAGCTCTGCGGAGGTGCGCCCGGCTCTGATCCCGGGTGGACGCAGGTTCGAATCCTGTCCTCGTCGCCTCCACCCACGTCCCCGAACGCGACACGACGTCGCCCATCACGGCTATAACCATCACCCGTCGCGCTCGACTCCGATGAGGACGAAGGCCACCGTCGCCGGTCGGCCGCTGCGGTTGCGCCAGGCGTGTCGGGTGCCGTTCTGGATCACGATGTCCCCTGCCGAGAGCGGGGTGCAGTGGCCGTCGTCGAGTTCGAGGACGATCTCGCCCTGGAGCACGATGCCGTAGTCCACAGTCGGCGTCGCGTGCATGCCGTCGGGCTCGATGAGTTCGGCGAGGCCGGGCGAGTCGGCCCGCTGTTCCCGGTCGAAGGCGACGGGGTCGAAGGCCGGGTCGGCCAGCGCGGCCTCGGGTGGGAAGGTCAGGACGATGAACCGGGTTCCGCCGGGCGCGGGAAGAAGGCTGGTGACCTTCGGTGTGGGGTCCTCTCCTGCCCGGCCGGCCGGTTCGCCGGGGTCGGTGGCCCACGGCAGGCGGGAGACCCAGCCCGGCAGGCTGGTGAACTCCCGGCTGCGCGGGACGGGGCCGTCGCTGACGACAACCGACTTGCCGTTCTCGTCATGGCCGGTGACGACTCTGCGCATGGTCTCTCCTGGTTCGGTCCGCCGGATCCGCCGGACGATCGGTCACGTGTGTGAGTCGTTGCCGACCTCGGCTTGAGCGTCCAGGGCGGCCGCCCAGGCGTCCAGCACACCGATCACCGTGGAAGCGGGCGCCCGCAGCAGGGCCGACGCCACCGTCCGGACGAACAGCCGGTGCCGGTCGTCCGTGAGGTACTCCACCGGGGACTTGCCGTCCACACGGGCCAGCAGCAGTGCGGGCAGCAGTGAGGCGGCCCGCGTCTCCAGGGCGGGTCGGGGTTCCCAGTCGACCTGCCGGACGTATTCCTCGGCCAGCACGTGGGCGGACCGCAGGAGTTCGGCGCGGCGACCGGGCACCACGAGACTCTTCAGGAGCAGATGGTTGACACAGAAGGCCAGATCGAAGGCCGGGTCGCCGTACCAGGCGCACTCGGCGTCCAGCAGCACGGGCCCCGACGGGCCGACGAGGATGTTCTTGGGGCTGACGTCGCCGTGCACCAGGGCCAGACGGGTGCCGGCCGTGCGGTCGGCGAGGTTCTGGAGGATGTCGGCCAGGCCGGGGTGCGCCACCGCGGTGGCCAGTAGGTACGGCTCGATACGCAGGGCATGGAAGGTGTCGTCCGTGGCGAACTCCGCGGCGAGGACGGCGTCCCCGGCGCTCGCCGCGTGCAGGGCGCCGAGCACCTCACCGACGGCCGCCGCGGTCGCCACCTCCACTTCTCCGGCCAGGAGTTGGGACTTCCACATCGGGTAACACTCGGCGGGCAGGTACTCCATCGCGAAGAGGCCGGCTTCGGGGTCGTGCGCCAGCAGCTCGGGCACACTGTCCGGCCGGTGCCGGGACGCGAACCGCATCCACGCCCATTCGTAGGCATTGCGCGACACCGGCGCCTCCCAGTCGGCCGCGACGCGCAGCCGGGCCAGGGCCCGCTTGACGCAGAGGGAGCGCCCCGGCAGGTCCACCCGCCACAGATCGGAGGAGACTCCGCCGGCCAGCGGCGTCCACTGCGTGGCTTCGTCGGGGCCTGCGATCTTGTGGGCGGTCAGGAAGGCGGACAGCGCGGGATCCTGACTCCGGGCTGTGGGGCTCATCGCCGGTCACCCGATCCGGTCGGCCGGACGCCGGGGTTGTTGCAGGGATGGGCCGGCGCCTCGCCCGCCAGGATCCGTACGACCTCCTCCGCGGCGCGTCGGCGCAGTTCCGTGACGGAGGCGTCGGAGGAGAAGGCGACGTGCGGGGTGAGCAGCGTGCCGGGTTGGTCCAGCAGCCCGGCGGGGACATGGGGCTCGCTCTCCAGGACGTCGAAGGCGGCTCCGTCCAGCTGACCCGCGTCCAGCGCCTTGATGACCGCGTCGGTGTCCACCAGGCCGCCGCGGCTGACGTTGACCAGGAGCCCGCCCGGCTTCATCAGCGCCAGCTGATCGGCGCCGATCAGGTGGTGTGTGCCGGGCGTCAGCGGCACGTGGAGGATCACCACGTCGCTTCGGCGCAGCAGCTCCTGAAGGCCCACCAGTTCGACTCCGGACTCGCCCTTCGGCGGGTGGGGGTCGTGGGCCAGGATCCGGCAGCCGAACGCGCCGAGCTTGTGGGCGGTGGCGCGTCCGATCCGGCCGAAGCCGACGACGCCGCAGGTCAGCGTCGACAACCGGCGCAAGCGGGCACCGGCGGGATCCCAGCGGCCCGTACGGACTTCCCGGTCAAAGACGGCCAGGCCCCGCGTCCAGGCGAGCACCATGCCGACGGCATGGTCGGAGACCTCCTCGACGCAGTAGTCCGGCACGTTGGTGACCCACACGCCGCGCTCGGTGGCGGTGTCCACGGCGATGTTGTCGAGGCCGACGCCGAGCCTGGCCACGATCCGGAGATCCGGCGAGCTGCCGACGGCGGGGGCGGAGACGGGCGCCCAGCAGGTGAGGATGCCGGCGGGCCGATGCTCGGCGACCAGCTCCTCGATGGTCTCGGCGGAGGCGGGTTCCGCCGGGCCGGACACCAGCGTGTGGCCCGCGCCCTCGATGACGGATCGCTCGACGGAGTCGTCGGGCCAGGCGTAGTCGGTGAGCAGCACGGTGTCTGGGCGGCTCGGTGGTGTCATGGCAGATCGTCCTCGCAGAATCGTACGGCCGCCACGGACGGCCGGGCTTGACGCCCGGTCGCGTCCGGTCAGCAGGTCTGAGCGTTTCCCGCGGCGGCGGCCGTCGGCCTGTCCGATGGTCTACGGCCGCCATGGATGCGGGGGGAGAGTGTCGCTGGGCTCGGTCGGGTGTCGCCGGCGCTCTCCGACTCGTGGTCGGGAGGCGCCACCGCTGGCCCCTGGAACTGGGTCACGAGATGCCGGGGCACGTCGAATCACTTTGTCACAGCCACGCGATGCTAACGATAGCACTGAGGGTCTGCGAATCGTCAAGAATGCGGCGTACGTGGGACGTCCATGCGACTCACAGCCGGACGCACCTGCACCGCACCCGAAGCCGACGGGCCCACTCCTCCAGGGAAACCGGCGGCATTCCGAGAAATTCGCGCGCATCCCTTGACGCGCCGGGCACTTCCCTTCATGGTTTCTGCCAACCCCGACAGCGCGGCCGACAATTGTCCGCGCATGGTCCGGTTGTCGATGACTCCATAGCCACGGACGTCCCCGACGGGCGCTGTACGGCTGAATTCCGCATGCGGTGTCCGACCGCGCGGTGGCCGGCGCCCGCATTCCCTCCGACGGCGCCGATATCGCCGTCGCCGAGCCGAGTCCGTGTTCAGCCCACCGCTTCTCGTCATCGCCGTACGACTCCCGTTCGGCGATGGATCCGCCGCGGCCTGCCTGCCGTGGCCCATTCCTCATCAGGAGCCGCCATGACTCGCGCAGCGCAAGTGGACACCAGTGCAGTGCCCGTCAAGGACCCGCAGGAAAACAGGCGGCCCCCCGTCTCCCGGACCATGATCGGCGTGGGCTTCCTGCTGGTGGTCCTCTCCTACATGGTCAACGCGATGGACCGTCAGGTCTTCCCGCCGCTGCTGCCCGACATCCGGACGGAATACGGGTTCTCCCTGGAGCAGGGCGGGCTGCTGGCGACGAACTTCACCCTCGGGATGGCCCTGGCCGGCCTGCCCGCGGGCTATCTGCTGGACCGTTTCCGGCGCAAGACCGTGCTGCTGGTCAGCATCCTGGTCTACTCCCTGGGCACGATGGCCACTCCACTGGCGACCGGCTTTGCCGACATGACCCTGTACCGGGTGGTCTCGGGCTTCGGTGAGGGCATGCAGTCCGCCGCGATCTTCGCCGCGATGGGCGCCTTCTTCGCCCAGCGGCGCGGTCTCGCGTTCGGCGTGATCGGCATGGGCTACTCCGTCGGCGTGTTCATCGCCCCGCTCATCGGTGTCGAACTCGCGAGCACGCACGGCACCTGGCACTCGCCCTTCTACCTGTTCGGCACGGCCGGGCTGCTGATCGCCGCCGCGTCCCTCTTCCTGCTGAAGGCCGGCCTGACCGAGCACTCCGTCGAGAAGGCCGCTTCGACCAGGACCTACGACCACATGCCCGCCTCCGCCTACAACCGCAACACCATCGCGCTGGCCGTCCACTCGGTCGTGAGCGGCGTGGCCATCTACGGGTTCCTCGGCCTCTACCCGACGTACCTCATCACCTCGCTGCAGTACTCGGCCGGGCAGGCCGCACTGGCCATGAGTTTCCTCGGTTTCGGCGGTATGGCGGCCGTCTTCGGCGGCTGGCTCGGCGACCGCGTGAACCAGCGCAACCTGCTGATCCTGAGCCTGCTGGCCGTCTCCGCCATCAGCGTGTGCATCTACGACACACAGGCGGGGGTCGGCCTCCAGTGCGTGTTCGCCTTCCTCATGGGCGCCTTCGGCCTCGGGTTCGTCTATCCCAACACCAACAGCGTGATGCAGCGGGCCGTCCGCCCGTCGCAGATCGGACGCGCCTCCGGTCTGTTCGTCACCAGCTATTACGGGCCGGCGGCGTTCTCGGGTCTGCTCTTCGCCGCCCTGGTGGACTCCTTCGGCTGGGACCGGGCCGGGCTCCTTCAGGTCACGCTCCTGCCGCTGGCCGGCGTCGTCGCCCTGGCCTTCGTCCGTCCCGCCCGGTTCAACAACGCGGTCCGCTGACACACCGAGGGGGCTGCCCACCGCCGAGCGGTGGGCAGCCCCCTTGCGCGGTGGCCCGGCCAGTCTCGCGGTCAACGGCTCTCGGGCACGACCGTGTTGCGCAGGACGCCGATGCCCTCGATCTCGACCTCGACCTCGTCTCCGGGGCGGATCGGCCCGACCCCGGCAGGCGTACCGGTCATGATCGCGTCTCCGGGGAGCAGGGTCAGATAGCGGCTGAGGTAGCTGACGAGGTCGGGCACGGGGAGCATCAGGTCGGCCGTGCTCGCCGACTGCACGACACGGCCGTTCACGCGGGTCGTCAAGGACAGTGCGGAAGGGTCGAGTTCCGTGGCGATGACCGGCCCGAGGGGAGCGAACGTGTCCTGCCCCTTCCCGATCAGCAGCGTTCCGTATCTGCTTTCCTTGCGCTGGACGATGCGGTCGCTGACGTCATTGCCGCACGTATAGCCGAGGATGTACTCATGGGCCTCGGCGGCCTTCACATGACGGGCTTCCTTTCCGATGACGACGACCAACTCGCCCTCGAAATGGATCAGTTCACCATCCGCCGGATAAACGATGGCATCCCCCGGCCCTACGACCGCCGTACTCGGCTTCATGAAGCACACGGGAACCTCCGGAATCTCACGGTCGATCTCGTCGACATGTGAGGCGTAGTTGTACGCGAATCCGAAGACCCGGGGCTTTTCGACCGGCGCGAGAATGACGACGTCGCCCACTTCGTCGACACGTCCTGTGGGGGTCAGTCCCGTGAAGGGATCGCCCTCGAATCTCGCGATGGTGACGTCACCGGGTTCGAGTCCTCCGTAATGACGCACGCCGCCGACGGCATACCTGACGATCCGCACGGACACCTCCGTACTTGGGCAGCCACGGGCGGCTGCACGGCCCATTCAGCAATGCTAACGTTAGCACAAAGGGCCTGACCCGAGCCCGCAGTCCGCCTTCATGGTCACGGAGCGCAACTTCAATGCTATCGTTGGCATACGGAAAGTGACGGCGCGCAATGAGTCAGCCGGAGGGGACCTACACGTGATCACGACCAGGGACATCGCCGAGCGCCTCGGGATCTCGGTCTCGACAGTCGGCCGGGCGCTCGCCGACGATGCGCGCATCAGCGAGGAGACCAAGTTCCGGGTCCGTCAGACCGCTTCCGAGATGGGTTACGTCGGCAACCGGGCGGCACGGATGATGCGCGGCGCGTCCAGCAATGTGGTCGCGCTGGTCATCCCCGACATCCGCAACAGCTTCTACTCGACGATCGCGCACGAACTCTCCAAGAACATGCAGGCCGAGGGCTTCCAGCTGATGCTCTCGGAGACCGATGACGACCGGATGGCGGAGCTGCGTCACCTGCGGGAGCTGTCCGCGAACCGCGTGGCCGGCGTCATCATCGTGCCCACCGCGCGCCCGCACAGCGAGTCCGTCAAACTCCTGCGCGCCGTGCCGCACCTGCAGTTGCTGCGCCGCCACCCCTCGCTCGGCTCCCAGTGGTTCGGTGTGGACGACCGTGAGGCGCTGCGCCGGGCCACGGCCCACCTGGTGGCGCTGGGCCACACCCGCATCGCGTACCTCGGCGGCCCGGAGGAACTGCCCACCGGCGCGGAGCGTCTGCACGGCTTCCGCGCCGCCCTGCGGGAGGGCGGCCTTCCGGACGACGCCGGCCGCGCCGAGTTGGGGCCGCCGTCGTCCGTGCGGCACGGGCGCGAGGCGGTGCGCCGGCTGCTTCAGGGACCGGCCGCCCCCACCGCGCTCGTCCTGGGATCGATCCAGCTCACCCTGGGCGTCCTGGAGGAGCTGTCCGCGCAGGGCGTCAAGGTGCCCGGCGAGCTCTCGGTGGTCGGCTTCGGGGACGAGCCCGGCTTCTCCTGGTGGGGTCCCGGGCTCACCACGATCGGCCTCCCGATCCAGGAGATGGCGACCGGCTGCGCGCTCTGGCTTCTGCGTCGCCTCAAGACCGAGCCGGGCAACGACGGGCCGTACACGTCGGTCTCCCCCGGCTCCCTGGTTCTGCGCGGCAGCACGGCACCCCTCGGCGGAAGGGCTCCGTCCAAGTCCGCCTGAGCAAGTCGCGCCCGGAGCCGTGAACAGCCTCGCGTGAAGACGTGAAGGTGCCCGGAGCGCAGTGCTCCGGGCACCTTCACGTTCCCGCGCGGCGTCAGTGGGTTTCCCTGCGCAACCGGCGCATGACGGTGGAGGTGCGGACGAGTTCGTCGAGCATGTGCTCGGCGGCCGTCTCGTGAATCTTGCCGGGCCGGAAGGCGCCGTTCTCGACCTGTTCGTTGACGAAGGGGATGCTCACGGTCGGACCGATCGGCAGCATCCTGAGGTTGGCCACGACCTGCTTGGCCATCTGCACCGCCCGGGTGCCCGCCGAGACACCGCCGTAGCTGACGAATGCCGCCGGCTTGTGCTGCCACTCCACCACGAGGTAGTCCCAGGCGTTCTTCAAGGGGGCCGGAAAGCCTCCGTTGTACTCGGGGGTGACGAATACGAACGCGTCCGACGCGTCGACGATCCGGCTCCACGCACGGGTGTGGCTCTTCGTGTACTCCCGCAGAGCGGGCGGATGCGGCTCGTCGTAGAACGGAAGAGCGAGTTCGCGCAGGTCGACCAGGTGCGACTCGAACTGGTCGTACTCCGCGACCCGGGTGGTCAACCAGTCCGCGACGGATCTGCCCACACGTCCGGGACGCGTGCTGGCCACGACCGTGGTCAGGGTCATGGGTGCCGCAGAGGGCTCGGATGTCATGTCGTGCTCGCCTTCCTGTCGGCCGCGCTCGGCCCGGCGGACCCGCGCCGCCTGTGCTGTCCGTCCGTGCAGGAGCGCGGGCCCGCCGGAGTTCTTGCCAGAGCACGGCGGGTTGTGCGAACGATAGCATTGGCGTCCCGGCGGCCACATCGCGAGAACGAGCACCACATCCGACCGATGGGAACCCTTCCTGCCTCTTGACAGAAACGTCTACAGTTCGCACGATTGCGCTATCGATAGCACTGCGGAATCCCCGAAGGGTGCGAGGGGTGTCCTCGTTCTCTCGGACCGCTCCAGCCGGCCCGTCCGCGCCGTTCGCCGGCAAGGCCGCCTTCGGCCCCCTCCAACCGCGTAGGCATCCGCCCCCGATGCCGGGCACGGACCCGCTCGACGCCCGTCCGTCCGAACTCCGAAAGGTTGCACCGCAATGACAGACACCCGGATCGCCCAGCTCCACGGCCGCAGGGTGTGGGACTCACGTGGGCGGCCGACCGTCGAGGTCGAGGTCCACCTCGCGAACGGAGCGGTCGGGCGGGCCATCGCACCGGCGGGAGCCTCGACCGGCCGGGGTGAAGCGCTCGACCTGCGTGACGGCGGCTCCCGCTTCGGCGGACTCGACGTCCGTCGCGCCGTAGGTTCGGTCAACCAGGAGATCGCGCCCGCCGTCCTGGACCTCGACGCGACCGATCAGGAGGCCCTCGACCGACTCCTGGTGAACCTCGACGGCACCCCCGATCGCAGCCGCCTCGGCGGCAACGCCATCGTGGCCACGTCGATGGCGGTGGTGCACGCCGCCGCCGCCGCGGCGGGCGTACCGCTGTGGCGGCACCTGTCGGGCGGACGGCCGGTGCGCATCCCCCTGCCGGAGATCCAGATCTTCGGTGGCGGCGCCCACGCGGACCGTCGCGTCGACGTCCAGGACTTCATGGTCGTCTGCCCCGCGGCCCGCAGTTTCTCCGAGGCCCTCGACTGGACGGCGGAGATCTACCGGGCGGCCGGCAGCCTGATGCGCAAGGCGGGCAAGGCACAGGGCGTGGCGGACGAGGGCGGCTTCTGGCCCGCGTTCGACTCCAACGAGGAAGCCCTGGAGACCCTGACCCTCGCCATCGAGACCGCGGGCTTCGCGCCCGCCACCCAGGTCGCCATCTCGCTGGATGTCGCGGCCTCGCAGTTCGGCAGCGAAGGGCGGTACACGCTCGCGCTCGACGACCGCACGCTGGACACGGCGGGACTCGTCGACATGCTGGGCGGCTGGATCGAGCAGTATCCGATCCTGTCCGTCGAGGACCCGGTCGGCGAGGACGACCACGAGGGCATGGTGGAGTTCACCCGGCGCTACGGCCACCGCTGTCAGGTGATCGGCGACGACTACCTGGTCACCGACGCCAAGCGGGTGGAGGCGGCGGCCACCAACGGGGCGGCGAACGCCGTCCTCGTCAAACCGAACCAGGCGGGCACCGTCACCGAGGCCCACCAGGCCCTGCTCGCCGGAAAGGACGCCGGCTTCGGCACCGTCGTGTCGGCCCGCTCCGGTGAGACCGAGGACATCACCATCGCGCATCTGAGCGTCGGATGGGACGCGGGCCAGCTGAAGGTGGGCTCCTTCACGCGCTCCGAGCGCATGGCCAAGTGGAACGAGGTTCTGCGCATCGAGGAGGCCCTCGGCGATTCCGCGGAATTCAGCGGGTGGTCCGCCTTCACATTCGCCGGTTCCGCACCTTGCGTGCCTTCCGCGCCCAAGCCGTAAGACGCTGCCGCGTTATTCCCCCGCAGTATTACAGTCATCGAAATCAAGAGCCGAATCGCGCACGGAGACCAGCATGCTGCCACCCGTCAATCTGCGTCCGAGTTTCAACATCACCCGCTCCAGTCACGTCCGGCTCACGGTCGCGGATCTGGCCGAGAGCCGGAACTTCTATGCGAGCGCCCTCGGGCTCGTCGTCAGCGACGAGGACGAGCGCACCTGCTATCTCCGCGGCCTCGCCGAGGCATGCCACCACAGCCTCGTCCTGGAGCTGGACGAAGAGGGCGCCGGTTCCTGCCGGAGGATCGGTTTCCGGGTCTTCTTCGACGAGGACCTCGACATCGCCCACGACTGGTTCCGCGACCGGGGGCTGCCCGCGGAGTGGGTCGACATGCCGTACCAGGGCCGCACCCTGCACGTCAGCGACCCGGCCGGAACACCGCTGGAACTCTGCGCGCACATGGAGACCCGCCCGAGGCTGCACATCGACTTCGAGCACTACAAGGGCGCCCACGCACAGCGCCTCGACCACTTCCAGACCTTCGCGCCGAACACCTATGAACTCACCGCCTTCTACGGCGAGCTCGGCTTCCGCAACTCCGAGTACCTGGCGCACGGCGACAAGCTGCTGAGCGCGTTCATGTACCGCAAGGGGACCTGCCTGGACCTCGCGATCGTGGAGAACAGCGGCCCCGCCCTGCACCACTTCGCCTACACGGTCTCCGAGAGCCGCGACATCTTCACCGCCTGCGACTGGGCGGGGCTCCTCGGGTACGGCGAAGGGGTGGAGCGGGGCCCGGGACGGCACGGCCCGGGCGGGATGCTCTTCACCTACCTCCGCGACCCCGACGGTCACCGGGTGGAGGTCTTCAACAGCCACTACCAGACCATCGACACCGAGGTCGAGCCGGTGCGCTGGGACGCGGGATCACTGAGCACGAACGTCCGCTGGGGGCTTCCCGCGCTGGAGAAGTGGTACTTCGAGGCCTCGCCCTTCGTGGGGGTCAAGCAGATCCCGCCGGCCCAGACGCCGCAGCCGATGACTCTCGAGCGGTTCCTGCTCGAACAGTCCGCCCACTGACCCCCTTCGCTCCCGAGGAGACGACATGGCACGAGTTCCCTACCTGCGCCGCGAGGACGCGGACGAGGCGACCAAGCCCCTGTACGACCGGCTCGAAGCCGAACGCAAGGTACCCACGGCGAACATCTTCCTCGCGCTCGCGGGCGCGCCCGAGCAACTGGACGGATTCCTGACCTACGCCAACTCGCTGCGGGCCGCCGACCTCAGCCCCAAGCTGCGCGAGCTGGCCATCCTGACCGTGGGTCACGCGACCCGGACCGCCTACGAGGTCGCGCACCACCAGTCGCACGGCCTCAAGGCCGGCCTCACCGAGGAACAGCTCGCGGCGGTGGCCGACTTCGAGTCGTCCGAGCTGTTCGACGCCACGGAGAAGGCGGTCATGCGCCTCGCCGAGGAATCCACACTCAAGGTCGACGTCTCGACGGAGACATGGCGTGCCGCAGCCGATCACCTGACGGACCGACAAATGGTCGAACTGTCGTTGTCCATTGCCTGGTACAACTCCGGCGTCCGCATTATGGGGCTGCTCGACATCGACCTCGAGGACAATTACCCGGACCCGTTCGCCAATTCATAGTTCCCGGCACCAGACTGCCCATCAACACCGGAGTATTTCAATGGCGAAAATGCTCGCTGCCCGACTGCACGCGCTCGGTGAACCGATGTCCGTGGACACCGTCGACGTGCCCACTCCGCGGCCGACCGACGTACTGGTGCGGGTCAAGGCATGCGGGATCGTGCCGAACATGGCCAACGTGATCAACAACTGGCCCACCTGGTACCCGCACCAGCCCCTGCCCAGGCTGCCCGCGATCTTCGGCCTGGACCCGGCGGGGGTGGTCGAGGCGGTCGGCGAGGCGGTGCTCAACACCAAGCCCGGCGACCGGGTCTACGTGAGCCCGTTGCGCTCCTGCGGCAGCTGTCAGATGTGCCGCGGCGGTGAGCTGAGCCGATGCCGCTACTTCACCCTGAACGGCTACTTCAGCACCTCCCGCGACGGTCAGCGGATCTTCGATCTCTACCCTTACGGCGGCTTCTGCGAGTACATGACGGCACCGCAGTACTCGATCGTCAACCTCCCGGACAACATGACGTTCGAGCAGGCCGGGAAGCTCGGCTACATCGGCACCTCCTACAGAGCGCTCAAGTACGCCGCGGCGGGCCCCGGCCAGGTCGCGCTGATCGACGGGATCACCGGCACCCTCGGCGTCGCCTCCACCCTCCTCGCGCTCGCCTCGGGTGTCTCCAGGGTTCTCGGTACCGGCCGCAACGAGGAACTCCTCAAGCGTGTCAAGGAACTGGCCCCGGACCGGATCGAGGTCATGCGGCTGGGTGAGGGCTCCTCCGGCGCGTGGGCGAAGTCCCGCACCGGCGGCGAGGGGGCGGACTTCGTCATCAGCGCCCTGGGTGCCAAGGCCCCGGTCGAGACCATGCTGGACTCCATGCAGGGCGTCCGCCGGGGTGGCAGGGTGGTCAACGTCGGGGGCGTGGCCGACCGGTTGCCCGTGGACGTGAAGTGGCTCATGGACGAACAGGTCCACCTGATCGGCTCCAACTGGTTCACCACCGCGCAGGGCCAGGAGGTCGCCGACATGGTGGCGACCGGAGCCCTGGACCTGTCCTACCTGATCACCAAGCCCTTCCCGCTGTCCGAGGTCAACGAAGCGATCTCGGGACGCGCCACGGACCTCGACGGGGGATTCAGCAACTACGTCGTGCTCCCCTGACCGCCGGACCACCCACACTCACCCCGCGGCGAGCTCCTGTTCTGCCCTGACATCGCCGCGGGGTGTTATCACCACAGGCCGCGGACTGCCCGTTCTCCGAACGGCGCGGGCCCGGCAGGATGGAGGAACCGGTGGAACTGCGCTGGCTGGAATCGTTCGTCATCGTCGCGGAGGAACTGCACTTCGGCAGGGCGGCAGATCGCCTGCACCTCGCACCGTCGGCACTCAGCGCCCAGATCAGGGCGCTGGAGTCGCACCTGGGTGTGCGGCTGATCGACCGCGGGCGACGCACCCGCCCGGCACTGACCAGTGCCGGGCAACTGTTCCTCGAAGAAGCGCGGCTGACCCTCGCGCAGGCCGCCCGGGCCGTGGCGGTGGGCCGACGGGCAGGACGCGGGGAACTGGGACACGCCCAGATCGCTTACGTCGCCTCGGCCGCGTTCTCCGGGGTGCTCACCGACATCCTCACCCGCTGCGCGGCCCCCGACACCGAACTGACGGTACAGGTGCGGGAGTTGGAGACACCGGCCCAACTGGATGCATTGGCCTGCGGTGACATCGACGTCGGCTTCCTGCGGTGGAGACCGAAATACCCGCCGGAGGTCACAGCGACGTGCCTGCTCACCGAGGACGTCGTCCTGGCACTGCCGGCCGGCGCGCCGCTGGCGGCGTACGAGGCGATACCGGCGGCCGCGCTGCGCGACGAGAACTTCGTGGCCCCGCACTTCGACGAGGAGTACGGCTGCCGCGACCAGATCCTGGAAGTGGCCGGACAGGGCGGCTTCAGCCCCCTGTGCGCTCCCCCGGTGCGGGACTACGTCGCCGCGCTGACCCTGGTGGGCGGTGGTCTCGCGGTGGCCCTGGTCCCCGACTCACTGCGGCGCGTGCACATCCCCGGGGTGGCGTACCGGCCGCTGGCGGACGTACCGCTCACCACCCGGCTGGTCGGCGCCTACCGCAGGGGGGAGACCTCGCCCGCGGTGCGCGGGGTGATCCGGCGACTGCGGGAGGCCGCGGTCGCGACGGCCGCCAACTGATCTCGTCAACACTGCGCCAACGCACCTTTGTGCGCGGATGACGCACTGTTTTTGCAGGTCAGATGGGATGTACCCGACCTAGGCTCGATACGGCAGCACACACCGTGGCGGCGGCGGTCGACCGTCACCAGACGGAGGGACAGGCGGAGAAGCGCATGACAGCGATCAAGTACGTAGGCGTCGTAGGGGCGGGCCAGATGGGCCGGGGCATCACCGAGGTCTGCGCCCGGGCCGGGCTGCACGTCACCTTGTGCGACGTCACCGAGGACAGAGCCCGGGCGGGACTGGCGGGCGTGGCGGACTCCCTGCTCAAGGCGGAGAAGCGCGGTGCCATCGCGCCCGAGGACCGCGCACTTGCCCTGGCCGGGATCTCGGCCACCGACGATCTCTCCCGACTGTCGGGGGCGGACCTGGTGATCGAGGCCGCCGTCGAGGACGAACAGGCCAAAACCGAGCTCTTCCGGCAGTTGGACAAGGTGGTCACCGACCCGACGGCCGTGCTGGCCACCAACACTTCCTCCATCCCCATCGCCAGGATCGCGGCGGCGACCGGCCGGCCCGAGGCGGTGGTGGGCCTGCACTTCTTCAACCCGGTGCCGGTCATGCCGCTGGTCGAGGTGATCCCCTCGCTGCACACCTCGAAGGCCACGGAACTGCGTGTGCGTGCCTTCGCAGGCGAGACCCTGGGCAAGAAGACGGTCGTAGCGCAGGACCGCGCGGGTTTCGTCGTGAACTCCCTGCTGGTTCCCTACCTGTTGGCGGCGGTACGGATGGTGAGTTCCGGTACGGCCACCGCGGAGGACGTCGACACGGGGATGACCGCCGGTTGCGCTCACCCGATGGGCCCTCTGCGTCTCGCCGACCTCATCGGCCTCGACACGGTCGCGGCGATCGGCGAAGCACTGTACGAGGAGTACCGGGAACCGCTGTACGCCCCGCCCCCGCTGCTGCGCCGCATGGTCGAATCGGGGCTGCTGGGCCGTAAGTCGGGGCAGGGATTCTTCAACTACCGGGCGGCCTGAGGGCTTTCGGCCGGGCTCCGATGCGGTGTCGTCGGGGCCGGCCCCCCTGGCCGCAGATAACCACAGCCGCCCATCGAATCCTTCCCGGAGGTGCGGCCCGGACCGGCCGGCCTTTGCCGTGCGCCCCGCGGGGCGAAACCGGCGAGGCAAGCACTACCTCGCCACCCGCGGCGGCGACGTCAAGGGCGTGATCTTCCACAGTGATCGCGGCAGCGAGCACACCTCCCGCCGGTTCCGCCGGACCTTCCGCCGGGCCTGCCGGCGTGACCCGGCCCATGGGCCGCCCGGGGGCGTGCTTCGACAACGCCCCCGGCAAGCACCTCCCCTGATGCGTCAAGCGACCCCGCGCCGTGCGGCCACTTCCTGCGTGAGCTGGGGAGCCACCGAGAACAGGTCGCCCACCACGCCGTAGTCGGCCACGCCGAAGACGGGAGCGTCAGGGTCCTTGTTGACCGCGACGATCGTCTTGGACGTCTGCATCCCGGCGAGATGCTGAATGGCCCCGGAGATGCCCAGCGCGATGTACAGCTGAGGAGAGACGGACTTGCCGGTCTGCCCCACCTGGTACTGGTGCGGGTAGTAGCCGGCGTCGACCGCGGCACGAGACGCCCCCACCGCGCCGCCCAGGACGTCGGCCAGCTCCTCCACCACCTTGAAGCTGTCCGCCCCTCCGACACCACGTCCGCCGGAGACGACGACACTCGCCTCCGTGAGCGGGGGACGGTCGCCAGCGACCGCGGGACGGCGGGCGGTGACGCGGGCGGATGCCGCGGGGTCGATCGGCGGCAGGACGAGCTCGTGTTCCACGGCCTGCACAGGGTGTTCCTCCGGCTCGAAAGAACCCGGCCGCAGGGCGATCACGGGCACACCGTGGGTAACCTCGGAGCGCACGGTGTACGCCCCGCCGAAGACGACCTGCGTGACTGCGCCGGAGGGGTGCAGGTCGACCACGTCGGTCAACAACCCGGTGTCCAGCCGCGCGGCGAGGCGTCCGGCCACCTCCTTGCCGTCCGTCGTCGAAGAGACCAGGACGGCGGCGGGAGAGACCGTCCGGACCGCGAGTTGCAGGGCATTGACGGCGGCCGAGCCGAGAAATTCGCCCGCCTCCGAGGATTCGGCCACGAAGACGCCGATGGCGCCGTGACGGGCGAGGGAGTCCCTGAGTCGGGCCGATGTGCCGGGAGTTCCCGCGAGCACGGCGATCGGGTCACCCAACCGCCGTGCGGCGGCCAGGAGTTCGTACGTGGACTTGTGGACGCGTTCCCCGTCGTGGTCGACGAGGACGAGGACGTCGGGCATGGCTGTGCCTGCTTCTTGTGGTCGGGGCGGTTCAGACGAGTTTCTGGGCGATCAGGTGGTCGGCGAGCTGCCGGCCGGCCGAGCCGTCGTCCGTGACGCGGATTCCGGCGGCCCGCACCGGACGCGGGACGGCCTCGACCACGCGCGTGCGGGTCACGAGGAACCCGGTGTCGTCCGCGCTGGGGAACAGGTCGTCGAGGTCGACCGTCGCCACGGGCTTCTTCTTGGCGGCCAAGATGCCCTTGAAGGAGGGATAGCGTGGCTCGTTGATCTTCTCGGTGACGCTGACCAGCGCGGGCAGCGGCGCCTCCAGCGTCGCCTCACCGCTCTCGGTCTCGCGCTCGGCGCGCACCCGCCCCGGACCCACGTCGATGTGACGCACGTGGGTCAGCTGCGGCAGGCCGAGCAGATCCGCGACGATGGCCGGGACGGCACTCGCCTGTCCGTCGGTCGTGGCGTTTCCGGCGAGGACCAGGTCCACGTCCGCCACCGTCCGCACGGCGGCGGCCAGGACCTTCGCGGTGCTCACCACATCGGCGCCCCGGAGTCTGTCGTCGCAGATGTGGATTCCCCGGTCGGCGCCCATCGCCAGGACCTTGCGGATGGCGTCGAGCGCGGAGTCGGGTCCCATGGACACCACGGTGACCTCGGCGTCGGTGGTTTCCTTGAGGGTCAGCGCTTCCTCCGCGGCGCGCTCGTTGATCTCGTCCAGGACGAGGTCGGTGTTCTCGCGGTCGAGCCTGTGGTCGGCCTCGGACAGGGTGCGTTCGGCAGCGGTGTCCGGAACCTGTTTGACGAGTACGACGATGTTCACGGTCGTCTTCCTTCTTCGGCCGGGGGCGTCAGCGGAACGCCGGATAGCCGGTGAGCGCCTGGCCGACGACCAGCGTGTGCATCTCGCTGGTGCCTTCGTAGGTGAGCACCGACTCCAGGTTGTTGGCGTGGCGCAACGGTGAGTACTCCAGGGAGATGCCGTTGGCTCCCAGGATGGTGCGGCACTCCCGCGCGATCGCGATCGCTTCGCGCACGTTGTTGAGCTTGCCGACGCTGATCTGTTCGGGCCGGATGCGGTGCTGGTCCTTCAGGCGCCCCAGGTGCACGGCGAGCAGGGCGGCGTTGCCCACGGAGACGCTCATGTCGGCGAGCTTCTTCTGGGTGAGCTGGAAGGCGCTGATCGGCTTGTCGAACTGGACGCGGGAGTCGGCGTAGTCGATGGCCGCCTGGATCGAGTCGCGGGCCGCGCCGACCGCACCGAACAGGATGCCGAAACGGGCCTCGTTCAGGCACGACAGCGGTCCGCGCAGGCCCTGGGCGTGCGGCAGCCGGGCCGCGTCGGGCAGCCGTACGTAGTCGAAGTACAGCTCCGAGGTGATCGACGCGCGCAGCGACATCTTCTGCTTGATGTCCTGCGTGGTGAAGCCGGGCGTCCCGCGCGGCACGAGGAAGCCGCGCACGCCGTCGTCGGTCTGCGCCCAGACAGTGGCCACGTCGGCGATGCCGCCGTTGGTGATCCACATCTTGGAGCCGTTCAGGATCCAGTAGCCACCCTCACGGACGGCCCGGGTGCGCATCCCGGAGGGGTTGCTGCCGAAGTCGGGCTCGGTCAGGCCGAAGCAGCCGATCGCCTCACCGGCCGCCAGCCGGGGCAGCCACTCCTGCTTCTGCTCCTCGGAGCCCCACTTCCAGATGGAGAACATCGACAGCGAGCCCTGCACGGAGACAAAGCTTCGGAAGCCGGAGTCCGCCGCCTCCAGTTCCAGACAGGCCAGACCGTACGAGACGGCGTTGGTGCCGGCGCAGCCGTAGCCGTCCAGGTGCATGCCGAGTACGCCCAGCTTGCCCAGCTCCGGGGCGAGTTCGCGGGCGAAGTGGGCGTTCTCGAACCATTCGCCGATGTGCGGGCGCACCCGGTCGGCGAGGAACCTGGCGACGGTGGCCTGGATCTCGCGTTCCTCGTCGGTGAGCACCGAGGCGATGTCGAGAAGTTCGAGGGGGTCCTTCAGCGGCTTGCCGCTCATGACGGGCTCCTTGTGATCAGGGTTGGGAAATCGGGTGGTCGGACGGGCCGGGCAGGTCGCGGAGGATCTGCGCGGTGTGCCGGCCCAGCGAGGGCGGGGGCAGGCGATACTGCGCCGGGGCTCCACTCAGCGCGATGGGGTGCGCGACCTGGCGGAAGGGTTCGGCTCCGTCGGCGGGGGCGCCGGGGATGTCGACGATTCCGGGGAGGCCGAGCTTGTGGGCGAAGGCGAAGGCCTCGTCGAGGGTGTTGACCGGTCCGGCGGGCACTCCGGCCGCCAGCAGGACGGTGGACCAGTGGTCGGCACCCGCACCGCCGAGCCGCTCGGCCAGGATGTCCCGCAGTTCGACGCGATGAGCGACCCGGTCGGCGTTGGTGCGGAAGCGGTCGTCGAGAGCGAGGCCGGGATCGCCGAGGACCTCGGCGAGGGCCGCGAACTGCCGGTCGTTGCCCACCGCGAGGGCGATCGGCCGATCCGCGGTCGGCAGGGTCTCGTACGGGGCGATGCTCGGGTGTGCGTTGCCCATGCGGCCGGGAACCACACCGGCGACGGCGAAGGCCGATGCCTGGTTGACCATGGCCGACAGCAGTGAGGCGAGCAGGTTCACCTCCACGAGTTGCCCTTCGCCGGTGGCGTCCCGGTGCCGTAGGGCGGCGAGGATGCCGAGCGAGGCATGCAGGCCGGTGATCACGTCGACCAGGGCCACACCGGCCTTCACCGGTTCCCCGTCGGCGGTCCCGGTCACGCTCATCAGACCGCCGACGGCCTGTACGAGCAGGTCGTAGCCAGGGATCGCGGCGCCCGCTCCGCTGCCGAAACCGCTGATCGAGCAGTAGATCAACTCCGGGTGCCGGGCACGTAGTTCGCGATGACCGAGCCCCAGCCGTTCCATCGTGCCGGGACGGAAGTTCTCCACCAGGACGTCGGATGCGGCGATGAGGGAGCGGGCCTGTTCGAGGCCCGCCTCGGTGGTGAGGTCCAGGGCGACGGACCTCTTGTTCCGGTTGACGCCCAGGAAGTACGTCGAGGTGCCGTTCTGGTCCGCCGGGGGGTGCCAGGCCCGGGTCTCGTCCCCGATGCCCGGGCGCTCCACCTTCACCACGTCGGCGCCGAGATCGGCGAGCAGCATGGTGGCGTACGGTCCCGCGAGCACCCGGGAGAAGTCGGCGATGCGCAGACCGTGCAGCGCGGTGCGCCCTGCTTCGCCGGATGCGCCGACTGGGCCGGCCCGTCCGTCCGGTGCGTTGTCCTGGGTGTCCACTGCTGCCCTCTTCTCTCGTCGTGCCGCCTATGCGAACGTGATCCGACCGGTGCTGTGTCCCCTCACCACCGGCGGTCCAAGGACGTTGCCCGGTAGGTGACTTCGATGAGGGGAAGTCCCTGCTCGCGCGGGGTTACGGCCCGCACGACACGCACTCTCGACCCGGCCCCGACCACGGTCGGCTCCGCCCTGGCGAGCCGGCAGACCAGGGTGAATCCCTCGTCCATCGCGACGAACCAGGTCTCGACCGGGGACTGGCCGATACGGCGGACGAGAACCCCGGCACCCGTGCTGCGCTCCCGTCTGAAGGCGGTGGAACCGCAGGCGCGGCAGAACGAACGGCGATAGGCCGGAGTGCCGCACCACAGGCAGCTCTGGAAGAGCAGTTCACCGCGGGCCTCCGGTGCGGACGGGTCGGCGGTCGCGGTCGCCGTCGTGGCCACGGCGCCCACGTCGTCACCTGTCCGGAACTCGTCGGGTTCACGGCTGGCGGTCTGGAGCATCACGGCCTCCTGCACTCACTTCGGTGACCGGAAACGGGCGTTCGGAATCCGATATGTCTCCCTCACCCTGGCCCTGCCACGAAGCGCCGGTCAACGACGAGCTGACGCATCTTTGTGCGCGGAAAACGTTCTGTTCACCGAGGTCGGAGTGCCTTTCCCGGCGCTACTCTCGGCACGGGGCACTGGTGGGCGCGGAGGTACGGCCACGAACGAGGGAGCCGGGGTCAGGGATAGAGCCCGGCGCGGAAGGTGAACGAGACGAGTTGCGCGCGATCGCGTGCGCCGACCTTCGTCATGGCCCGTACCGCGTGCGTCTTCACGGTGAACGGCGACACGGACATCTGGGCCGCGATCTCGTCGTTGCCGAGGCCGCTCGCGACGAGAACGACCACGTCCCGTTCCCTGGGGGTCAGCGCGTCGAAGCGTCGCAGCAGCTCCCGGTCGATCACCGGAGGTGGGCTGTCGGTCATGTGACCGATGAGCGCGGCCGTCGCGGCGGCGGACAGCGCGCCTCCACCGCCGACGACCTCGGTGATCCCGGCGACGAGTTCGGCAGGGCTCACGGTCTTGCTCAGGAAACCGTTGGCGCCCGCGCGCAGGGCGGCCAGAACGATGTCGTCCTGGTCGAAAGTGGTCAGCACGATCACCCGCGTCTCTTCGGGTGGGTGCTCCGCACGGATCCGGCGGGTGGCCTCGACGCCGTCGATGCCGGGCATCCGGATGTCCATCAGGACCAGGTCCACGGGGTGGTCCCGGAGGAAGGGGACGACCTGGAGCCCGTCGGAGAGCTCTCCCGTGACCACGAGACCCGGGTCGAGCCGGAGCATCGCCCGGATCCCGGCCCTGATGTCCTCCTGGTCGTCGACGATCAGAATCCGCGTCATCGGACGACGGCTCCCAGCAGGCTGAACTCCGCGTGGACCCGGAATCGCCCGTCGTGACGGTCGATCGTCAGCCGCCCGTTGGACGACTCGACGCGCTCGCGCATCCCCACGAGTCCCAGTCCGCTGCCCGGGTCGGAGCCACGGGAGGAGTGACCGACGCGGTTCTCCACGGTGACGCAGATCCTGTCGTCGCGCTCGCTCACCTCCACCGTCGCCGTCCCTTCGCCATGCCGGTAGGCGTTCGTGAGTGCTTCCTGGACGACCCGGTAGACCGTCACGCCCACGCTGGGCTCCACGAAACCGGCGGGGAGATCGAGAGAGGCTCGGACGTCGAGGCCGACACTCTCGAAAGAGGCGACCAGTCCTTGCAGACCGCTGAGCGCCGGGGTCGGCCGGAGCGCCTCGTCGTCACGGACGTCGTCCGCGAGGCGAAGGAGCGCGAGGATGCGCTGCGTCTCGACGACGACGGTGCGGGCGCTCGACCTGGCGGAGACGAGGGCCTGCCGGGACGACTCGGCGTCCGCGGGCAGTCCGATCTCCGCGGCCCCGAGGTGCATGCTCAGCATCGCGACCTGGTGGCCGATGACATCGTGGAGGTCCCGGGCGATGCGCAGCCGTTCCTCGGTCACTCGTCGGGTGGCTTCGATCTCGCGGGTGGCGATGGCGCTCTCGGCCCGTTCCTCCAGGGTCCACCAGTGCTCTCGATGGATGCGGAGCGCGGCCCCGGTCGCACCTCCCGCCATGGCCGAGAAGAGGGCGGCGGCTCCCACGAACGCGCCCCCGCGAAATCCTCCCACCGTCATGAACGCTCCCAGGAAGAACGCCGCCACGATGCCGGTTCCGAGCAGCGGCTGCTTTCCCCTGAGGGTGACCGAGAACAGGACGAGGACCGCCATCATCCACACCGACAGCGGGTCGTGGCCCACCGCCGTGACGGCGAAGGACGCCGCGCTCGCCACGACCAGTCCTGCCCACGGCTGCCGCCAGGAGAGGGCGACACCGCTGCCGGCGAGGAGCACGGACAGGGCCGTCGGCCCGTCCGACCCTCGCAGGATCACGGCCACGATCTGACCGGTGAACACCAGCGCGGCCACCGAATAGGCGGCTCGGTGCAGCACCTCGGGGCGGCGGACCCACAGGGGTGCCACCGGCCCGTCCTGACTGTTGTGCGCCTTGGCCATGAGCTGATTCTCGTTCACGTGTTCCGCGGCCGCGTACTTCGAACGATGTAGACGGCGAGGCTGCTTCGGTCGCCGGGAACGCCGGAAACCCGGCGCGTGGAAGTGGAGGGCAGAACTACTTCGTTCGAAGTACGCGGCCGCCTCCGAGGCCGCTGAGACTCGTCGTCGAGGCGCCCGCCTCGCACCGCCACGATCGCAACGGGACACCCGATGACACAGACCACCGTAACTTCGCCGGCTTCGACCACGACCGCGACGACGCCCTCCGGGCTGCGGTCGCTCTACCTGATCCGAGTCGTCTTCTCCCTGATCTGGGTGGCGCTGGTCCTCGCAACCTCCGCCTCGCTCGCGTCGACGGACAGGCCCACAGTGATCGCGGCCCTGCTGCTCATCGTCTATCCCCTGTGGGATGTGATCGCCACGCTCCTCGAGCGTCGCCTGGCGGGCACCGGCTCCGCGAGCCGCGTCAGCGCCGCCAACATGGCTCTCGGCCTCGCCACCACCGCCGGAATGATCATCGCCGCCTTCTCCGTCGTCAGGACGGCCCTCCTCGTCTTCGGTGTCTGGGCCCTTCTTGCCGGAGCGGTCCAGCTCGTCGTGGCGATCCGACGCCGGCGCACCGTCGGCCCCCAGTGGCCCATGATCATCAGCGGTGCGCAGTCCGTCCTCGCCGGTGCCACCATCGCCGCCACTTCCGCGTCGGCGACGAGCAGCCTGTCCACTCTCGCCGGATACTCGGCCTTCGGTGCCTTCTGGTTCCTTGTCTCGGTCATCGCCCTGAGCATCCGCGGCCGACGCGAACAGCGTTGACCACCGCCGGCGAAGTCGCTCCCCGGAGTCGTGCACCGGGGCACGTGCAGACGACTCGATACTCGACAGGCATATGCCACCAGTACCACCCCCTCGACGGACGGCACACCGCTACGGCATACGCCGTACCGTCCCTCGCCCTGCCGACCGGTCCGCTCCCGTCAGAGCGGCCCATGCCAGTTGGGACTGGCGTACGACGTACGGACGATCGGTTCCGAAGGGAAGGGAACACAGGAGACACCCGGGTTCCTCCCGTCACACCCGCACCACGGGCACCCGTCAAGGCCGGCTTGCGCGCGGACTGGCGCCAGAAAGTTCAACGGAACACACATCCACCGCCCGGACACCCGCATAACGTGCGGTGACCCGAACCGCCTCCGCCTCCCCCACCTTCTTGCGGTCCGTGACTTCCGGGCCCACCGCGCTAGGAGTTTTGGGATGTCCTACGACCGCTCGGAATTATCCCTGCCGCACCGGCACAACGGACGGGTCCCCTCCCCCACCGCTCTCCGGCCGCCGTCCCCCGCGGCGGCCGGACAGCGCCCAGGCAGCGGGACCCGTCAGCGTTCATGGTCCAGCTATCACCGTGCCCTGCGGGTCCTGCGCCGTGCCTGCCGGTGGCAGCGGCGCGTGGCCACCCTCGTCGCCCTCGGTTACTTCGCCGTCTTCCTCACCCTCACCGTCAAAGCCCCCGCCTTCATGGCCCGCCCGGCCCCCGGCGGGCTCCCCACCGGCCTGCTGCTCGCCGTCGTGCAGATCCCCGTCACCTGGCTGGCCGTCCTGCTCTTCGAGTACTCGGCACGGCGGTTCGTGGATCCCCTGGCGCGCAGAGTCAGCCGGTACGCACGCCCGGCCGACGGCGACGGACGGGCACAGGCATGACCGACCTCGGCGGCTCCGCGCAGTCCTGGTCCCTCGTCGCCTTCTGCAGCGTCGTCACCCTCACGCTCCTGCTGTGCGTACTGACCGGCCCCGACCGCGACGACCTGGAGGAGTTCTACACCGGCTACCGAACCCTGTCCCCGCTGCGCAACGGCCTGGCGGTCGCCGGCGACTACATCTCCGCCGCGACCGTGCTCACCATCGGCGGGGTCATCGCGCTGTGCGGGTACGACGGAGTCGTCCTGGCCCTGAGCACGCTGCTGTCCCTGCTCCTGCTGATGTTCCTGCTCGCCGAACCCCTGCACAACACCGGCCGGTTCACCATGGGTGACGCGCTGAGCCGACGTGTCCCCGGGCGGGCCGTGCGCATCACGGCGTGCGTGGTGACCCTGTTGTCGCTGATCCCGATGATGATCGTCCAACTGGCGGGCGTGGGGCAGCTGTTGGCGTTCATCCTGGGCTTCTCCGACCGTGCCATGCAGACCGGCTGCATCCTCGGTGCCGGCATCCTGATGATCAGTTACGCCGCCCTGGGCGGGATGAAGGGCACCGCGCTGATCCAGATCATCAAGACGGTGATGCTTCTCGGGTCCGGGCTCGTGGTCGCCGTGCTCATCCTCGCCTCCTTCGGGTGGCACCCGGGAACGATGGTCGACACCGCCGCGCGGCGCAGCGGGACCGGCGAGGCCTTCCTCCAGTACGGCCTGCAGTTCGCGGACGGGCCGCACCCCGGGCTGGACATGATCAGCACACAGGTCGCCATCGTGCTCGGCGGCGCCTGCCTGCCCCACGTCACCATGCGGATGTACACCGCGGGCAACGCCCGCCAGGTACGGCGCACGATGTCCTGGGCGGTGTCCTCGGTCGCCCTGTTCATGCTGGTGATCACCGTCATCGGTCTCGGCAGCACGGCACTGGTCGGCCGCGAGCAGATCACCGCCGCCGACCCGCACGGCAGCACCGCCTACCTGTTGGGTGCGCGAGCCGTGTTCGGCGCCGACGTCTCCCGCACCGAGAGCCTGGTGTTCAGCACCGTCACCACGGCGGTCTTCCTGACCCTCCTCGCGTCCGTCGCCGGGATGACGCTCGCCTGCGCCAACTCCCTGGCGCACGACGTCATCGCCTCCCGCAACAGCCGCATGCCCGCGCTGCGGGAGATGACCCTCGCACGCGCAAGCGCACTGATCGTCGGCATACCCGTCGTACTGCTGGCCGCCCTCGCCCAGCACCGCAGCCTCCAGCCCCTGGCCACTCTGTCCTTCTGCATGGGCGCCTCCGCCATCGCCCCCGCGCTGGTCTACTCGCTGTTCTGGCGGCGCTTCGGCAAGGCCGGGCTGCTCGGCACGCTGATCGGCGGCTCGGTCGCCGTCCTCGTCCTGATGTCGGGCACCCGGCTCGTCTCCGGGTCACCGGCAGCGGCCTTCCCGGAGGCCGACCTGAACTGGTTCCCGTTCACCACGACCGCCCTGGTCTCCGTACCCGTGGGCTTCGCCTGCGGCTGGCTGGGCACCGTTCTGAGCGGACGCCGTAGCGCCCGTCGCGCACGCGAACGGTACGCCGGCATCGAGCAACTGATCCTCGCCGGACCTCCCCGACGACACCCGAGCTGGAGCCCGGACGGGCCCTGACGAAAACTCCTCCCAGAACTCATGCTGTCCGGGTGTCGAGAACGTGGCGCCGGCTCCGTCCCGGGTACAGCAGCCACCACCACGGGAGGAACAACCATGCAGGCGAACGAGATCACCGAGGTCCTGAACCGGCCGATCAGTCAGGAACTGCTGGCTCGCGACCTGACCCGCCTGGCCTACGTCGCCAAGGACGGCACACCCCGCAATGTCCCGATCGCGTTCGCCTGGAACGGCTCGGAGATCGTCATGTGCACTTCGAAGAACGCCCCGAAACTCGCGGCCCTGCGTGAGAACCCGGCGGTCGCCCTGACCATCGACACCGAGGTGCACCCACCCAAGATCCTCCTTATCCGGGGCCGGGCCGAACTGGACTTCGTCGACGGCATCCCGGACGAGTACCTCCAGCCGACCAGCAGCTACGAGATGACCCCCGAGCAGCGGGTGGAGTGGGAGGCGGAGGTGCGTTCGCTCTACCACGACGGCATGGTCCGTATCGTCGTGACCCCGACCTGGGCGAAGCTCATCGACTTCGAGACGACGCTGCCGAGCGCGGTCGAGGAACTGGTCCGGCAGCGGGAGGAGCGGCAGCGGGCCTGAGCGGTGGGGGATCACCCATGCGGGACGGGCGGAGCACCGCGCTTCCGGCCCCCACGCCTCTCGGGGCATGGGGACCAGAAGCCGGAACCCGCTTTCCTGCTACGGCCGTCAGCCGCAGGTCAGGGTCGGCACCGCCCAGTCGCCGTGGTCGTTGCCATTGCCGTCGCCGGCGTCCCCGACCTTGAGGTCGACCACCTGGGCGCCGCTGACGTCGACGTCGACGGGCACGGCGGCCTGCTTTCCGCTGATCGCCGGCGTGGTGACCAGGGTCTTGCCGTCGGCGATCACGGAGAACGTCACCGTTCCGGCACCCTTCGTCTCGTCGTCGACGCCCACCTGCGCCGTCAACCGCGAACAGTTTCCGCCCAGGTAGAGCTGGACGTCGCTGAGCGCGTTGGTGCCGAGGCCCTTGGCGTAGCCCACGCCGGCGATGGTGATCGTACGGCCGTCACCGGCGGCCTGTTCGCCGACGCTGCTGTCACGCTCCACCGGGCCCCATCCGTTGGTGGAGGACAGGAACGGCAGGTCGCTCACCGCGCTCTTTCCGGTCGGTGGGGTCGGCGGGATCCCGCCGATGACGCGCTCGTCGGTACCGGTGGCCTGCCGTCCGTTCTGTGTGTAGTGGACCGTGGTGGTGAGTGCCGAGGCGGACGGCAGCTCCCCGGTCGGCGGCTGGACCTTCCAGGTGAAGGTGGCCGATCCGCCCGGCTTGAGGCTCTTGAGCGACAGCGGGCCCACGGCGCTCACGCTCCAGCCGTCGGGGGCGGAGAGCGAGGCCGTCAGCCCGGACGCGGACGCTCCGCCCTTCGGCACCTGTACGGTCGTCCGGGCCGTGAAGGCCTCCCCCGGCTGAGCCGTGTCGGGTACGTCCAGGGTGACGTCCGCTCCCGGACGCTTCGGCATGGCGTACCTGCGGGAGTCGTAGCGGGGGCTGTCGTTCTGCGCGACGCGCAGGGACGAGGCGTAGCTGCCGTAATTGGTGAGCGAGACCTTTCCGAGGCCGCCGGTGCTGCCGTCCAGGTTCCACACCGCGATGGCGATGCTGCTGCGGCCGTTCGGATCGAGGATGCCGTTGGGGACGGGGAAGCTGTGCTGCGGGCCGAGGTAGTTGACGTAGTTGCCGACCTGCCAGCCGTTCACGAAGATCGTGGCGCGGTACTTGCGTGCCGGGTCGTCGGTGAACGTCAGGCCGAGTGAGGTGTCCTGACCGTGCGGCAGGTCCAGCTTGACATCGGTCCGGTACCAGGAGACGCCGGCTCGGGTGTCGGTCGTCGGCAGGGACACCCGGTTCCACTTGCCGTCCGGGTAGCCGGGCAGGGACCAGCCGGCTCGCTCGCCGTACAGGCCGCCCGTCGAGAGCGGGCCGCGCACCGTGTCCTGCGGGTCCTCGCCACCGCGTACGCCCTGAAGGCGCCAGGTGACGGAGGTCAGCGGGGCTCCGACGAGGGAGGCGCTGGTCAGGCCGCGCGCGGTCTTGTTCCCGTTGGTGGAGTTGTAGTCCTCCTCGTGCCCCATGTTCACGGTGAGCACGGAGAGGACGTTGTCGCCCTTGGACTTGACCGAACCGGCCGGGAACGTGAAGTCGGCACTGCCGGTGGTGGAGCTGCCCAGGAAGGTGCCGTTGAGCCAGGCGGAGAAGGCCTGCGCGCCTCCGCCGGAGTCAGAGACCAGGTGGATGCCGGTCTCCTTGCCGGTGGCGTGGAAGCGGCCGCGATACCAGGTGTTGCCGGTGTGGAAGCCGTAGTCGTCCGCGTAGAGGACCGGCAGCTTGTTGATGCCGGAGACGCTGTTGGTGGTGGTCTTGTCGGCCACCTGCCAGGTGGTGTCGTCGAAGCCGGGGGCCGCTTCGGGGGATTCCTCGGCGTGCTTCCAGTTCGTCAGGGCCGGCAGGTGGATCGCGGCGGCCACCGGGATCTTCGCGGTCAGGCTTCCGGGATCGGCGGCCGGGGTCTTCAGGGCCTTGCCGTTCCAGGTGACGTGGTCGGCGGAGGTGAACACCTCGATGTTCTTGTCGTCGGCGTTGTCGCCGGTGAGTGCCACGGTGCGGCCGCCCTTCAGGCTGGTCGCCGTGCGCAGCAGGTGGGTGCCGCGTACCAGGACCGGGCCGGTCGCGGTGTCCTGGCGCCAGAAGGTCTTCGCCGTGGCCTTGTCGCCCACGAGGAGCAGCAGCGGGCGCTGTCCGCCGCCGCTGACGTTGATCCGGATCAGGCCCTTGTGGGTGTAGTTCAGCCGCAGGTCGCCGGTGGCGGGGTCCCAAGTGGTCGTGACCGTACCGCCGGTGGCGGTCACGGTGGGCTTGGAGGAGTAGCGCAGGACCGTTTCCCCGTCACTGTCCGGGTCGCCGTAGAGCACGGCGACGTCCCGGTCGCCGATGGTCGCGTCGGTCATGATCTCGGAGGTCGAGTACTGCAACTGCGTGTCGCCGAGCCGGTAGTTCGCCACGATCACATGGGAGTCGCGTCCGTCGAGCGTGATCGCGGTGCCCGGCTGTTGGGGCACGACCGGGTAGGTCGGCTGGGCGGCGGCGTCACCCGTGGGCACGTCGATGGCGTCGATGGCCACGTAGTTGTCGGTGGATCCCGAGCTGTGGTTCCCGGCGACGACGATCTTCAGCGTGTGCGCCCCGGCCGTCAGGCCGGTCTTCTGGAAGACGACCGCCTGGTTCTCGGCGCCGGAGTCGTCGACCGTCGCCACCTTGGTGCCGTCGAGGTAGACGTCGGCGTTGCCGTGGTTGTTGGTCTTCGAGCCGATCCAGCGGATCGCGGTGCCGTCGAAGGGGACGGTGACCGAGTCACCGGCCTTGTTGGAGAACGACTCGGTCTTCTTGTAGTCGCCTCCGGTGTAGCTCTGGTTGGCCACGTGCGACCACGAGCCGGCGTACTGGAGCGCGGAGTCCGGGTCGTCCCAGGTGTAGCTGGTGTCCCCGGCCGGCTGGGCGTTGAAGTCCAGCGCGATATGAGTCCTGTCGATCGCCGTGGACGTGGAGTTGCCGTGCCGCAGCACATGGAACTGCGTCTTGGTGTCCGGGTTCATCCGGGCGGTGTCGACGACCGCGGAGTCGTCCGGTGGCGTGGTCCTGATCGCGTCGGTCTTGGTCAGCGGGGCCACCGACTGGGTGAAGTACCCGATCAGCTTGTCCTCGTCGTACTTCGGATCGAGCTGTCGGGTCTCACGGATCGCGGCTCCGTAGTCGTACGACGTGTAGTTCTGGGGCATGCTCAGCCAGCCCCAGTTGGTGCCGCCGTACGTCATGTAGAAGCTCTGCGCGGTCGCGCCGACCGCGATGTTCTGCTTGTAGAACACGTTGGCGAACTGGTCGTTGATCAGCTCGGCGCACTTGTCGTAACCCGGTCCGCCCCACGGGTCGAAGGCGCCGCCCTGGAACTCCGGGGAGTACAGCGGCTTGCCGGCCGGGTGGTCGTAGCTGATGTCCGGGACGCCGTTCCACTTCGAGGGGTTCGAGCAGTCGAAGCCCTGCGGGTAGGAGTCCGGGCCGTCCACGTCCAGGGCGCCGGCACCGGAGTTGAACGTGCCGTTGTTGTTGCCGGTCAGCGGCACGGTGATGCCGTCGGCGCGGGCCTTGTCCTCCAGGTGCTGCATGTAGGAGCGCGCTGCCGCGGAGCCGTTGTAGTACTCGTTCTCGACCTGGTAGGCGATGACCGAGCCGGTTCCGTTGGTGAGTTGGTGCCGGGCGATGATCTTGTCGATCTGCGTCAGCCACTCGTCGGCGTACTGCAGGAACCGCGGGTCGTCACTGCGGTTGTTCTCCGCCTTGGTGGTCAGCCAGCCGGGCAGGCCCCCGCTGTCGACCTCCGCGTTGATGTAGGGCGCGGGGCGTGCGATGACGTAGAGCCCGGCTTCCTCGGCCATGTCGAGGACCTTGTCGGCGTCGCGCACCCCGGTGAAGTCGTACACACCCGGCTTGGGCGAGTGGTATCCCCAGTCGAAGTACAGCGAGGTCGAGTTGAAGCCGGCCGCCTTCATCTTCTGGAAGATGTCCCGCCACAGGTCCGGGCTGGGGAGCCGGAAGTAGTGGAACTCGCCGGACCAGAGGTAGGTCCGCTTTCCGTCGACGAGAAACGAGTAGCCGTCGAGACTCACCGTGTGCGCCTGCGCGTCGGCCGCGGGCGCGGCGGCGGATGTCTGCCCGCCCGCCTCTCGCGCCGTGGCGGGCGCGGTCATCCCCACGGCCAGGGCGACGGTCGCGGCCGTCGCGAGGACCGCCCTCCACCACCCACGGCGACCGGGTCTCGCGGTCTCTGAATCGGTCCGATTTTCTCGCACTGCGGCCTCCCTCTCGCCTGAGCGATCAGCATCCAACAGACTCAGGCAAAGTCGAACAGTAGGGCGGCGGTTGGCTCAACACAATGGGGCGGTAGAAGGCTGATGTGGCGGTGGGGGCGGCCGAACGCCGGGCGGCTGCCCGGCGCGGGCCACCGTGACGAGGGTCTGGCAGTGAGGGCGAGGGCTGCGGGCTCGGCCGCCATTACCCCGTACGCCACCGCCACTACCCCGCACGACGGAACCCCCCTCACTCACCGCTCGGTTCGGCCACCGGTTCGCGGACGACTGCGACGCCTCCCTCGGGGACGGTGACCGTGCCCACGACGGGCTTTCCGGTGAGGAGTTCGACCCCTTCGGCAGGCACCTCGGCGCCGTGGCCGGTGTGGTCGATCAGGAAGAGGTAGTCGGCGTCCGCACCGCGCCGCCTCACCACCTCGACGCCGGCCGGAGTTTCACGCTCCGGGCGCACACCCGCCTCCCGGGTGATGCGCTCCAGGATCGCGGACAGAGTGGTGGGGTCCGGGTGCGTGGCGACGTACCAGGCGGTACCGCTGCCGTACGCGTGGCGGGTGACGGCCGGGACGCCGGCCAACGGTCCGTCCGCGTAGCTCGCGACGGCCTCCGCCCCGGTGAGCCGGAGGCGTTCGGTCCACAGGTCGGCGGTCGCCCCCTGCGGGACCTGGCCGACCAGGCCGACGGACTGGCCGGGCAGCAGGGGGAACGCCTCGTCGCCGTGCACTCCGAGGATCTCCCGGAAGGCGCCCGGGTAACCGCCCAGGCGTATGTGGCAGTTCTCGTCCACCGCGCCGCTGTGGAAGCCCACCGCCAGGGTGCCGCCGCGCTGGACGAACGCCTCCAGGTTGGCCGCTCCCGTGTCGTCGACCAGATACAGGCTGGGCGCGAGGACGAGCTGGTAGCGGTCGAGGTCGGGGGTGTCGGGACGGACGAAGTCGACCGCCACGCCGGCCTGCCACAGCGGTGTGTACCAGCGCCTCACCAAGTCCTGGAAGCGCAGTTCGGAGCTGGGCTGGGAGGGCTGCTCCATGGCCCAGCGGGAGTTCCAGTCCCAGACGACGGCGACCCGGGCGGGGTTGGTGCTGCCCCGGACTTCGGCCAACGCCCGTAGGTCCGCGCCGAGTTGCACGACGTCCTGCCAGATCTGGCTGTCCGTACCCGCGTGCGGCAGCATCGCCGAGTGCCATTGCTCGGCCCCCGCCTTGGCCGCGCGCCACTGGAAGTAGGCGATGCCGTCGGCACCGTGCGCGACATGGGCGAGCGCGTTGCGGCGCATTTCGCCGGGCCCCTTGGCGCGGTTGACGGGCTGCCAGTTGACGGCCCCGGTGGAGTGTTCCATCAGCAGCCACGGCCCCCCGGCCATGGAGCGCACCAGGTCACCGCAGAGTGCGACGTCGACCTCCGACTCGGGGTCGGTGGAGCGCAAGTAATGGTCGTTGGAGACGATGTCCAACTCGGGGGCCCAACGCCAGAAGTCCAGCGCGTCGAAGTTGTGCACCACCATGAAGTTGGTGGTGGCGGGGATGCCCGGGGCCGCACGGCGCAGCACGTCGCGTTCGGCCGTGAACAGCGAGAGCAGCTCGTCCGAGCAGAAGCGGCGCCAGTCCAGCTGGTGGGTGGGGTTGGGGTCGGCTCCGGTGACGCGGGGCGGGATGATCTCCTCCCAGTCGTAGTACCACTGGCTCCAGAAGGCGGTGCCCCAGGCGCGGTTGAGCTCCTGCAGGTCGTTGTCGTACTTCGCCCGCAGCCAGTCACGGAAGGCGGCCGCGCTGGTGTCGCAGTAGCAGGCGGCGTTGTGGCAGCCGTACTCGTTGTGGACGTGCCACATGGCGACGGCCGGGTGGTCGGCGTAGCGCTCGGCCAGCGCGCCCGCGATGCCGAGCGCCGCGGCACGGTAGGCGGGGCTGGACGGGCAGAACGTCTGCCGGCTGCCGTACGACAGCGTGCGGCCGTCGCGGTCGACGGGCAGTGCCTCGGGATGGGCGCGGAAGAACCATGCGGGCGGGGCGGCCGTCGGGGTGGCGAGGTCGGCGGCGATGCCGTTCTCGTGGAGCAGGTCCAGGATCTTGTCCATGCGGGAGAAGTCGTGGACGCCCTCGGACGGCTCCAACAGGGCCCAGGAGAAGATGCCGACGCTGACCATGGTCACCCCGGCCTCGCGCATCAGAGCCATGTCCTCGGCCCACACCTCCTCGGGCCACTGTTCGGGGTTGTAGTCGCCGCCGTAGGCGAGGCCGGGCAGGCGAAGACGGCGTTCGGTGCTCACTGGTGGGACTCCGGAAGGTGTGAGAGACGAGGGGCGGGCTTGTTCAGCCCTTGTTGGCGCCGAGGGTGAGGCCGCTGACGAACTGCCGCTGGAGTGCGAAGTACACGATCAGCGTGGGGATCGCGGTGAGCAGGGCACCTGCTGCGACCAGGTTGGGGTCGGTGAAGTACTGGCCGGAGAGGTTGTTCAGCGCCGAGGTGATGGGCATGTTCTCGCCAGTGGAGATCAGCACGATGGCCCAGAAGAAGTCGTTGTAGATCCAGATGGACAGCAGCGTGGCCAGGGCGGCCATCGCGGGTTTGCACAGCGGCAGCACGATCTGCCAGTACAGCCGCCACACCGAGGCGCCGTCGACGAGTGCGGCCTCGGTCAGCTCGTGCGGCAGCGAGCGCATGTAGTTGGCCAGCACGAAGGCGCAGAAGCCGGACTGGAAGGCCACGTGGATGAGGACCAGGCCGAGCGCGGAGTCGTAGAGCTTGCCGCTCATGGTGATGCCGGGCAGGTCGATGAGCAGGTA
>NZ_JBEXFB010000031.1:0-89207 GCF_040606575.1 Streptomyces sp. NPDC005402 | reverse complement strand
CGGGAAGAACTCGTACCACGACCCGAACAGCGCCCGCTCCCGCTCCACCAGCAGCGGCAACGTCTCCGACGCGGTGATCAACTCCCGCAGCGGATACCGCGCCAGCACCGCGTCCACCTCCGGCGTCAGCGCGGCGGCGAGTCGGGCGGCGGCAGGCCGGGTCTCGTCGCGGAGGGCGCGGATGGCCGCGAGGATCACGCCGTTGCGCCCGTCGTCGGGGACGCCGGCCGCGGCCCGTTCGTAGAGCCGGGCGCCCTCCTCCAGGACCAGTTCGGTGTCCATGCCGGCCGGGATCTTGATCTGGGCGTGGTGCCTCCAGGTGGTGACGGGGTCGCCCCACGCCTCGACGGTGAAGGTCCACAGACCGGGTGGGCCGGCGGTGACGGTGGCGCCCCAGCGATCGGTGCCGGGGGTCAGTTCCCGCATGGGTGTCCAGGGTCCGGCGCGGCCTTCCGGATCCCTCAGTACGACATTGGCGGCGACCGCGTCATGACCCTCACGGAACACGGTGGCCGAGATCTCGAACGTCTCGCCGGTGACCGCCTTGGCGGGCCGGCGTCCGCGCTGGACGACCGGGCGGACGTCGAGGACGGGTATGCGCCCGATGGCCGGAGCCGGTCCCGCTTGCGTGGAGGGTCGCTCCTGGGGCGGTGGTCCGGGGTCGGCGGGGCGCGTGGTGGGTGCGTCGGTGCTGGACGTCAGGGGTGCTGACGAGTGGTGCGTGGCGGGCATGACCGCTCCTGTCCGCGTCAACTTCGGGTGGGCGGATGGATGTGGGGAGGGGGTCCTGCGGGGCGTCTCAGTGAACCTACCTGAGCCGTGTACCGGAGGAGCCTTCCCACTCTCTTCGGGTGGGCAATCCGGCACTTTGCTAACTACTCACGCGTATGTCTTTACACAAAACCGGCCCTCTTCCGGCCGAACGGGGCCGCCTCGCGGACACTTCCGCTAGGAACCGGGTACCTGGAGGAGCCTGTCCGGTGAACCGGGCCCACGACCGGACACCTTCCCGGAGACCGCCGATTTCACCAGGGCTTTGCCGACCTGCGCCGGAGTGGCCCTCGGATGGTCGGCGAGGTAGAGCGCGGCCGCGCCCGCCGCGTGCGGGGCCGCCATCGACGTACCCGAGGAGGTCGCCCTGGCGGTGTCGCCGGTGATGCCCGCGGAGGTGATCGAGACTCCTGGTGCAAACAGGTCGAGGGCCGGGCCGTAGTTGGAGAAGCCCGCCCGCCTGTCCCTGGTGTCGGTCGCGCCGACCGTGATCGCCTGGGGCACGTCGGCGGGTGAGTAGAGCCCGGCCGACAGCCCGTCGTTGCCCGCGGCGACCACATAGGTCACCCCGGACGCGATGGAGGCGCGTACGGCGGCGTCCAGCTGGGCGCTGTGATAGCCGCCCAGGCTGAGGTTGGCGACCGCCGGCTTGCGCGCATGCTTCGTCACCCAGTCGATACCGGCGATGACCTGGGCGGTCGTCCCCGATCCGGTGTTGTCGAGGACGCGTACGGCGACCACCGCGGCCTGTTTGGCGACGCCGTATCCGGTGCCGGCGACGGTGGCTGCCACATGGGTGCCGTGGCCGTTGCCGTCGCCCGCCGAACGGTCGCCCCCGACGAAGTCCCACCCGTAGGACGCTCGGCCCCGGAAGTCCTTGTGGGAGATCCGGATGCCGGTGTCGATCACGTACACCGTCGTCCCCGCGCCCGCCGACCGCGGCCACGTGTAGGACCTGTCCAGCGACGGCTTCGGCTGGTCGACGCGGTCCAGGCCCCAGGACGGCGGGTTCTCCTGAGTGCCCTCCAGGGTCACCCGGGTGTCCTGGACGACCGAGGCGACCCGTGGGTCCGCCGCGAGCCGCCCGGCCTGTCTCTCGTCGGCCCGGATCGCGTAGCCGTTGAGTGCCGTGCCGTAGGTATGGCTGATTTTCGCCCCGTACTTCTCGGCGAGGCCCTTTCCGGCCGTCGACGGCGCCTTCGTTCCCCCCTTGAGTGTCACCAGGTAACTCCCGCTGACGGAACCGGGCTCTCCGGCGCCGAGTATCCGCCCCTCCGGTGCGGCGTGCGCGGGTGGGGCGATGGCCGAAAGTACGGCGGCACAGCTCGCCGCGGTCAGGCCCCCCACCCAGCGCAGACGCCGATCTCGCGTCCGTGCCATGACGTGCGTTCCCCTCCTCAGCTCGGCGTACGGCGGCCGCGGTCCACCGGATGCACCCGGTGCCGGCCGGTACGCCATGGGGAAGCCTCTCGTGCGGTGTGAAGTACCACAAGGACGCCTACGGGGGTGTAATCGGCCATATCGGCTATGGGGGATGTGGGGAGGTTGCGGCGATTTCCGGACTGTTCGATCCGGAACGGCTTGAGGGCGACACGGCCTTCCGCCGTGAACTGCGCCGTGGTGACGAGACCCTCCGCCCGGATACCGTCGGGGTTGACGACAGGACGCACACCGCCGTGTGTCCCACTCCGCACGCTCGCCGAGGTGGAATGTGAAGGCGATCCGTCGATTCACCGTCCGACCCGTACTCCCCGATGCCCTGCGGCCCCTGAGCGATCTGGCGCGCAATCTGCGCTGGTCCTGGCACGCGGAGACCCGTGATCTCTTCCAGTCCGTCGATCCGGAGCGCTGGGCCGCGTCGGGCGGTGATCCCGTACGGCTGCTCGGCAGCGTGCGGCCCGCCCGGCTCGCCGAGCTCGCCGAGGACCGCCGCTTCCTGCGCCGGCTCACCGCGGTCGCCGACGACCTCCACGACTACGTCACCGGTGAGCGCTGGTACCAGGCCCACACCGGTGAACTTCCGGCCGCCGTCGCCTACTTCTCGCCCGAGTTCGGCGTCACGGCCGCCCTGCCGCAGTACTCCGGCGGTCTGGGGATCCTGGCCGGCGACCATCTGAAAGCCGCCAGTGACCTGGGCGTACCGCTGATCGGTGTCGGTCTGCTGTACCGCCACGGCTACTTCCGCCAGTCCCTGTCCCGGGACGGCTGGCAGCAGGAGCACTACCCGGTCCTCGACCCCAACGAACTGCCGGTGGCGCTGCTGAGGGAGGCCGACGGCACCCCGGCACAGGTGTCGCTGGCCCTCCCCGGCGGCAGGCAGCTGCACGCCCGGATCTGGCTCGCCCAGGTCGGCCGGGTGCCCCTGCTGATGCTGGACTCCGACGTCGAGGAGAACGACCTCGGCGAACGCGGGGTGACCGACCGGCTCTACGGCGGCGGCAGCGAACACCGGCTGCTCCAGGAGATGCTGCTGGGGATAGGGGGTGTCCGGGCCGTACGGACGTACTGCCGGCTGACCGGTCACGCCGACCCGGAGGTCTTCCACACCAACGAGGGGCACGCCGGGTTCCTCGGCCTGGAGCGGATCGCCGAACTGTGCGACCAGGGGCTCGACTTCGACGCGGGCCTGGAGGCGGTCCGCGCGGGGACCGTGTTCACCACCCACACCCCCGTCCCGGCCGGCATCGACCGCTTCGACCGCGAACTGGTCGCCCGCCACTTCGGCCCCGACGCCGAGCTCCCGCGCATGGACGTCGGCCGCATCCTCGCCCTCGGCATGGAGACCTACCCGGGCGGCGAACCCAACCTCTTCAACATGGCCGTGATGGGCCTGCGCCTGGCCCAACGCGCCAACGGAGTCTCCCTGTTGCACGGACAGGTCAGCCGGGAGATGTTCTCCGGACTCTGGCCGGGATTCGACCCCGAGGAGGTGCCGATCACCTCCGTGACCAACGGGGTGCACGCCCCGACCTGGGTCGCGCCCGAGGTGTTCCGGCTCGGTGCCCGGGAGATCGGCGCCCAGCGCACCGAGGACGCGATGACCGTCGGCGGCTCGGACCGCTGGGACGCCGTGGGGGACATCCCCGACCAGGACATCTGGGAACTGCGCCGCTCGCTGCGGGAGCAGTTGGTGATGGAGGTCCGCGAGCGGCTGCGCGCGTCCTGGCGTCAACGCGGCGCCGGTACGGCGGAGTTGGGCTGGGTCGACGGCGTGCTCGATCCCGACGTCCTGACCATCGGGTTCGCGCGCCGCGTCCCGTCGTACAAGCGCCTCACCCTCATGCTGCGGGACCGCGACCGGCTGATGGACCTGCTGCTGCACCCCGAGCGGCCGATCCAGATCGTGGTGGCGGGCAAGGCGCATCCGGCGGACGACGGTGGGAAGCGGCTGGTCCAGGAGCTGGTGCGGTTCGCGGACGACCCGCGGGTCCGCCACCGGATCGTCTTCCTGCCCGACTACGGCATGGCGATGGCGCAGAAGCTCTACCCGGGCTGCGACATCTGGCTCAACAATCCGCTGCGGCCGCTGGAGGCCTGCGGGACGAGCGGGATGAAGGCCGCCTTGAACGGCTGCCTGAACCTCTCCGTCCTCGACGGCTGGTGGGACGAGTGGTTCCAGCCCGACTTCGGCTGGTCCATCCCGACGGCCGACGGCGTGGGGACCGACCCCGACCGCCGCGACGACATAGAGGCCGACGCCCTCTACGACCTCCTCGAACAGCGGGTGACCCCCCGCTTCTACGAGCGCGGCCAGGGCGGCCTGCCCGACCGCTGGATCGAGATGGTCCGCCAGACCCTCACCCTGCTGGGCCCGAAGGTCCTGGCGGGCCGCATGGTCCGCGAGTACGTGGAACGCCTCTACGCCCCCGCGGCCCACGCCCACCGCACGATGGCCCCGGACGCGGCGCGCGAACTGGCGGAGTGGAAGGCCAGGGTGCGCACGGAGTGGCCCGGCGTGACGGTCGACCACGTGGAGACCACGGCCGCGACGACCACGGCCGAACTCGGCACCACACTCGGACTCAGGGTCCGCGTCGGTCTCGGCGCCCTCGGCCCCGACGACGTGGAGGTCCAGGCGGTCTCCGGACGCGTGGACGAGGAGGACCGCATCGCGGACGCGTCAACGGTCCCGCTGAAGTCGGTGGGCGGCCCGGACCCGGAGGGCCGCTGGGTCTACGAAGGCCCCCTGTCCCTGGACCGCACGGGCCCCTTCGGCTACACGGTCCGCATCCTGCCCGCCCATCGCCTGCTGGCATCGGGCGCGGAGCTGGGGCTGGTGACGGTGCCTTCGGAGGAGGTGGTGGAGGGGGCGGGCGTGCTGATGCGGTGAGCGGAGGGCGCGCGGGCCGGGCGGCTTCCGCTCAGCCCGCGTCCTCTCCGCCGCACAGCTTCCGTAGGACCGTCCCGCACTTCCGGGCGTACGCGTGCTGCAGGCCCCGGGTCGCCGGGCCGCCCGCCCTGGAGTACCACTTGGCGCCCCGGCTGAACGCCGACACCGTCAGCCATACCGTGCCGTCGCCCGTGCGGTCGACGACGAAGGACTCCTCGCCGCATTCGGGGTGGCCGGTCAGGGTGCCGTAGGCCCAGCCCGCGCGGCGGTGTTCCTCGACCGTCCAGACCACCCGGCACGGGGCCTTGATGACGCCGGCCAGGGTGACCGTCACGTCCACGTCGGGGGCCGCGCGGTCCGCGGTGGCGTCTATGCCGACGCCGAGTGCGCGGTGCATCTCCCAGGTCAGGACCGCCTCGGAGGCCTTCCGGAAGACGTCGTGGCCCTCGCCGATGCGCGTGCGGACGTGCAGGGGATGGAAGCCGGGCGGGCAGAATCCGCTCCGCCGGGTAGCGCCGACGTCGTCGTACGTGAAGGACATGGGACACAAGAGTAGGGCGGCACCCGGACCTGCCTTCGGTCCGGGTGCCGCCCGTCAGATCCTCGGGACCACTAGCTGACGTTGACCGCCGACCAGGCCGCCGCCACCGCCTTGTACTCGGCGCTGGTGGAGCCGTACAGGGCGGACGCCGCGGAGAGCGTGCCCGTGCGCGCCGACTTGTAGTTGGTCGTGGACGTGAAGTACGTCGTCAGCGCCTTGTACCAGATCTGCAGCGCCTTGGCGCGGCCGATGCCGGTGACCGTGGAGCCGTTGGACGTGGGCGAGTTGTAGGACACGCCGTTGATCGTCTTCGCGCCGCTGCCCTCCGAGAGGAGGTAGAAGAAGTGGTTCGCGACGCCGGACGAGTAGTGGACGTCCTTGTTGCCGACGGTGGAGGACCAGGAGTCCGCCGAGCCGCCGTCCTTGCTGGGCTTGTCCATGTAGCGCAGCGGGGTGCCGTCGCCGTTGATGTCGATCTCCTCGCCGATGAGGTAGTCACCGACGTCGTTGGAGTTGGCCGCGTAGAACTCCACACCCGTGCCGAAGATGTCCGAGGTCGCCTCGTTGAGGCCACCGGACTCGCCGGAGTAGTTCAGGCCCGCCGTGTTCGAGGTGACGCCGTGGCTCATCTCGTGCCCGGCCACGTCCAGCGAGGTCAGCGGGTTGACGTTGCCCTCGCCGTCGCCGTACGTCATGCAGAAGCAGCTGTCGTCCCAGAACGCGTTCACGTACGCGTTGCCGTAGTGGACGCGCGAGTAGGCGCCGACGCCGTTGTTCTTGATGCCGCTGCGGCCGAAGGTGGACTTGTAGAAGTCCCACGTCTCCTGCGCGCCGTAGGTGGCGTCCACGGCCGCGGTCTGGTCGGCGGTGGAGCTGGAGGCCGCGCCGGTGCCCCAGACGTTGTCCGCGTCCGTGAACAGGGTGCCCGCGGAGGAGCTGGTGCCGTGGGACTTGTTGTACGTCTTGTGGTTGCCGCGCGTGGCGTCGGTGAGGTTGTACGTCGAGCCGGACTGCGTGGTGCTCAGGCTGACCGTGCCCGAGTACAGGCTCTTGCCGGTGCCGGTGGCGTTCTCGATGCCCTGGTACTCGTAGAGCTTCTTGCCGGTGGCGGCGTCGGTGATGACGTGCAGCTGGTTCGGGGTGCCGTCGTCCTGGAAGCCGCCGACGATCGTCTCGTAGGCGAGGACGGGGGTGCCCGAGCCGGCCCAGACGACCTTGCGGGCGCCGTCGGCGGCGGTCTTCTCCGAGCCCGCGGCCTTCGCGGCGGTGAGCGCCTGGGCCTCGGCCTTGGCGACGGTGAGCTTCGGGGTCAGGGAGGAGACCTTGATGGTCTTGTTCGTCGCCTTCACGACGCCCTCGGTCGCACCGGACTTGGACTCGTGGACGACGAGGTCGCCGCCGAGGACGGGCAGACCGTCGTAGGTGCGCTCGTAGCGGGTGTGGACCGTGCCGTCGGCGTCCTTCACGACGTCCTTGACGACCAGCTTCTCCTTGGCGCCGAGGCCTATCTCCTGGGCCGTGGTCCCGGCGTCGGCCTGCTGCTCCTTGATGAGGGAGGTGCGCGAGGCCGCGGACAGCTGGACCGGGGCGCCCGCGAGGGTGGCCTTGCCGGTGCCTTCGGCCGGGGTCACGGCGGCGGCACTTCCGGTGGTCAGACCGGTGGTGAGCAGGGCCCCGGCCGCGACGGCGGTGGCGATGGCCAGGGTGGTGCGCTTGTGACGCGCGTAGAGGGGGGTCACACAAGCTCCTTCGTGGGGGAGCCCGGACGGCGTGGGGTTGCCTTCCGGGGTGGTTGTGAAGTTGTGCGGCGGTTGTGAGGAAGCGTGGCATCAAGGCGCGTACATGTCATGACCCCCAAGTGATGTTGGCTGAAAGTCGACGGCTGGATGAACATTGCAGGCATGTAAACCGCGTTGACCTGGGCAAAGCCCCAACAAGCCATCAGTCATGGGAAGGTAAAAAGAGGGCGCCGCCCCGGGGATTCGAACCACCGGGACGGCGCCCTGACTTGAGGGTCGCGGACCTACGGGAAGGTCAGCTTCCAGCCGTTGATGTAGCCGGTGTCCTGGGCCGCGTTGTCCTGGACCCGCAACTGCCAAGTCCCGTTGGCGACCTCGGAGGACGCGTTCACCGTGTACGTGGTGTTGATGTTGTCGGTGCTGCCGCCGGTGCCGTACGCCTTCAGCGTGTACGCCGTGCCGTCGGGGGCGATCAGCTGCACCCGGAGGTCACCGATGTAGGTGTGCACGATGTTGACCGCGACGGCGAGGTTCGACGGCGCGTTGCCCGTACGCCCTGACACGGTGATCGGCGAATTGACCGCCGCCCCGTTGTCCGGAATTGATACGTCGGTGGTCGACTCGAACGAGGTGCCGCCACCGCCACCGCCACCGGGACGCGAGCCGACCGCCACGCCGGCCCAGGCGTTCGCCACGGCCGTGTACTCCGCGCTCGTGGTGCCGTACAGCTCACCGGCCGCCGCGAGGGTGCCGGTGCGGGCCGCCGCGTAGTTGGTCGTGGACGTGAACTTCGTGGTCAGCGCGCGGAACCAGATCTTCTCCGCCTTGTCCCGGCCGATGCCGGTGACCGGAAGGCCGTCCGACGTCGAGGAGTTGTAGGTGACACCGTTGATGGTCTTGGTGCCACTGCCCTCCGACAGGAGGTAGAAGAAGTGGTTCGCCGGGCCGGACGAGTAGTGGACGTCCACCGACCCGATCCCCGAGTACCAACTGTCCTTGGACGCGCCGTCCTTGCTCGGCTTGTCCATGTAACGCAGCGGCGTGCCGTCGCCGTTGATGTTGATCTCCTCGCCGATGAGGTAGTCACCGACGTCGGAGGAGTTGTTGGCGTAGAACTCGACGGCTGTGCCGAAGATGTCGGAGGTCGCCTCGTTCAGACCGCCGGACTCGCCCGAGTAGTTGAGTCCCGCGGTGTTCGACGTGACGCCGTGGGTCATCTCGTGACCGGCCACGTCGATCGACGTCAACGGGTGGGTGTTGCCCGACCCGTCGCCGTACGTCATGCAGAAGCAGCTGTCGTCCCAGAACGCGTTGACGTACGCGTTGCCGTAGTGCACCCGGGAGTACGCCCCGACGCCGTCACCGCGGATACCCGACCGCCCCTGCACGTTCTTGTAGTAGTCCCAGGTGAGCGCGGCGCCGTAGTGCGCGTCGGCGCCCGCCGTCTCCGTGTTGGAGGCGCTGCCGTTGCCCCACACGTCGTCGGGGCCCGAGAAGAGGGTGCCGGTGCCGGAGGTGCCACGGTTGAGGTTGTACGTCTTGTGGCCGCCGCGCGCCCCGTCGGTCAGGTTGTACGTCGACCCGGACTGGGTGGTGCCGAGGGTGACCGTGCCGCTGTACATGGTGTTGCCGGTGCCGGTCTCGATGCCCTGGTGCTCGTAGAGCTTCGCGCCGGTCGCCGCGTCCGTGATGACGTGCAGTTCGTTCGGTGTGCCGTCCTCCTGGAGGCCGCCGACGACCGTCTCGTACGCCAGGGTCGGGGTGCCGTTGCCGGCCCAGATCACCTTGCGCGGGGCCCGGTTGGTGTCGGCCTTGTCGGCGCCCGCTGCCTGCGCGGCCTTCAGTGCCTGCGCCGAAGCCTTCGCCGCGGTCACCTTCGGGGTCACCGAGGCGACCTTGATGGTCTTGTTCGTCGCCTTCACGACGCCCTCGGTCGCACCTGACTTGGTCGTCTCCACGACGAGGTCGCCGCCGAGGACGGGCAGGCCGTCGTAGGTGCGCTCGTAGCGGGTGTGGAGCGTGCCGTTGCCGTCCTTGACCACGTCGCGGACGACCAGCTTCTCCTTGGCGCCGAGGCCGAGGTCCTTGGCGGTGTCCGCCTTGGTGGCGTTCGCCTCGCGGATCAGTTCGGCACGCTGGGCGGGGGTGAGCTTGAGGGACTCGGCGCCCGGGATCACCTGGCCCGCTGCCGACGGTGCCTTCTCCGGGGCGGCGGTGGCGGCGCCCGACTGGACGGCCGCGGCGATCAGGGCGGAGACACCGACGAGGGCCACGGCGGCGGCCTTGCGGTGCAGGGTGTGGGGGGTGCGTCTGTGGGAGGAACTGTCTCTCAACACTGACTCCTTCTGCGCGGCCGCGGATCACGCGGCCAGGGGAGACCGGACGATGGGTCGACCGTCCGGGCGGTACGCGGAACGAGGTGCAGGTGGCCGCGGATCAGAACACAGCGAGAGATCTGTGAGGTTGCTGTGAAGCGGCCGTGGGAAGAGTGGCACCGGAAAGCCCGTACTGTCAGGACCGCGTCAGAAACTTGGCCGGAAATCGTTCGTTGTCCGGGAGTTCATGTTCGTTATACGGACTTTTCGCTGTGGTCGGACACCGGGGGCCGGCCTCCGTGCCACGACCCCCACAGCGCCGCGTACGCCCCGTCCGCCGCCACCAGCTCCTCATGCGTGCCGAGTTCGGTCAGCAGGCCGTTCTCCATCACCGCCACCCGGTCCGCGTCGTGCGCGGTGTGCAGCCGGTGTGCGATCGCGATGACCGTGCGCCCTTCGAGTACGGCGCCCAGGGCGCGCTCGGTGTGCCGCGCGGTCGAGGGGTCTAGGAGCGCGGTCGCCTCGTCGAGGATCAGTGTGTGCGGGTCCGCCAACACCACTCGCGCCAGGGCGAGTTGCTGCGTCTGCGAACCATCGATGCGGCACCCCTCCTCGCCGAGCCCGGTGTCGAGCCCCTCCGGCAGCTCCCGCACCCACCCGTCGGCTCCTACGGCGGTCAGGGCGGCCCACAACTCCTCGTCACCGGCGCAGGGTTCGGCGATGAGCAGGTTGTCGCGGACCGTGCCCAGGAAGACGTGGTGCTCCTGGGTGACCAGGACGACCTGGCGGCGCAGCTGGTCGGGGTCCAGGCCGACGACCGGGACACCGCCGACGGTCACCGATCCGGAGGTCGGCGCGTCGACCCCGGCGAGCAGGCGGCTCAGGGTGGTCTTCCCGGCGCCGGACGGACCGACCACCGCGAGCCGTTCGCCGGGGCGCACGGTCAGGTCGACGCCGTGCAGCACCTCGCCGCCGCGGCCGTAGGAGTAGCGCACGTCGGTGACGTCGATGCGGTCGTCGGTGGGGGCGGGGGAGCCCTTGGCGTCGGCCCGCGGAGCCGCGGCCAGGCCCTCGACACGGGCGAACGAGGCGCTGCTGGACTGGAGTTGCTCGACCCGTACGAGGATCTGGTCGAGCGGATTGACCAGTTGCTGCAGATACAGGGCGGCCGCCACGACCGAACCGAGGCTCATCATGCCCCGCGCGTGCAGCATTCCGCCGACCAGGAGCACGCCGGCCACCGGCAGGATGTACGCCACCTCCACCACAGGGAAGAAGACACTGCGCAGGTAGAGGGTGTACAGACGGGTGCGGCGGGCCGTGTCGAGGGCGTCCCGGCTCGCCCGGACGCGCCGCTCCTCGAGCCGCAGCGCCTCGACCGTGCGGGCGCCGGACGCGGTGGCCGCGAGCATCTCGGCGACGTCGGAGGTGGCCTCGCCCTCGGCCAGATAGCCGTCCCGCGCCCGGCGCAGATACCAGCGCAGGACGAACCAGATGGGCAGCAGACCGAACACGCCGACCGCGCCCAGCAGCGGGTCCAGGACGAACACCGCGGCGAGCAGGAACAGGAACTGCACGGAGTTGATGAGCAGTTCGGGGCCCGCGTCGCGGAGCGTGGTGCCCACGGCGGCGACGTCCGCGGTGCCGCGGGCGGTGAGATCGCCGGTCCCGGCGCGTTCCACGACGGAGGCGGGCAGGGCGAGGGTGCGGTCCACGAACTCCTCGCGGACGCGGGCCAGGGTGCGTTCGCCGAAGCGGTGGCCGACATAGCGGGCCCAGCGGGCGAGGAGAAGCTGGGCGCTCGCGCACACCACCAGGACGACTGAGAGCCGGTCCACCGCGGCCACCCCCTCGCCGGCGCGTACCTCGTCGATGATCCGGCCGAGCAGCCACGGGCCGGCCAGACCGGTGAGGGCGGCGAGCGCGTTCAGGACGAGGACGGCGGTGAAGGCGCGGGCGTCCTCGCGTATCAGCCGGACGGACGCGCGCCGCACGGCGGCCTGGTCGGCGACCGGGAGGTGGCCCCTGCTCATTTCATGACCTCCGCGTCCCGGGCGACCAGGGCGCGGTATCCCGGTTCCTCGGTGAGGAGTTGCTGGTGGGTTCCGGTTGCCGCGAGTTTGCCGTCGACCAGGTAGTGGACGGTGTCGGCGTGGTCGAGGACGAGGGGGGAGGTGGTGGTGACGGCGGTGGTGCGGCCTTGCCTGGCCTCGCGCAGGCGTTTGGCCACGAGGGCTTCCGTGTGCGCGTCCAGGGCGGAGGTGGGCTCCACGGCCAGGAGGATTTCCGGGTCGGCCAGGAGGGCCCTTACGAGGCGGACGCGTTGGCGTTGGCCGCCGGAGAGGTTGCGGGCCTGGGCGTCGATCGGGGAGTCGAGGCCGTCCGGGAGGCCTTGCACGATGTCGTCCGCCACTGCTGCGTGTATGGCGGCCGCGGGCCCGTGGGGGCTCGTCGCACGGTTCCCCGCGCCACTGGAGGGCGCTATCACCTCGCGTAGGTTCCCTGCGAACAGGTCGGCCTCGTGGTCCGCCAGAAGGATGCGCTGCCGGATCTGGGGGAGCCGGATTTCGTCCATCGGTACTCCGCCCCAGGTCGCCCGGGACGGGGTGTAGCGGGCCAGGCGGTCCAGGACCGTTGCCGTGTCCGCCGGGTGCGCTGAGGTCAGCGCGGTCAGGCGGCCCGGCAGGATGCCGACGCCCGACTCCGGGTCGTGCAGGAGCGACGGTTCCGCCGGGGCGTCCCTCGTGCCCCGGTCCTCCAACGGCTCCAGGCGCAGGAACCGTACGACCCTGCGCGCCGCCACCACACCCCGGCTCAGCTGGTATCCGCACTCCACCCAGAACGCCACCGGGCCCACCAGGACCGCGACATAGCCGTACACCGCCACCAGCTCGCCCACGGTGATGTCCCCCTGGGCGGCCAGGCGGGCCGCGAGCCAGGTGACGACGGCGAGGAACAGGGTGGGCAGGCCCACGCCGAGGGCCTGGACCCAGCTGGTGACCGCGCCCACCCGGTAGCCCTGGGCCTGCAGGTGCCGGCTGTCGCGGTGGAAGGCGTCGGCGACCAGGCCCTTGCCGCCCAGGCCGTTGAGGACGCGCAGGCCGCCCGCGAGGTCGGCGATACGGGCGGTGAGGACGCCCTGGCGGTCGCGGTACTCCGTCTCGGCGCCCTGGAGGCGGGACAGGAAGGGGCCCACGAGGAGAACGATCGCCGGAATGCCGAGGAGGACCACGGCCGCGAGGACCGGGGAGACCGACACCAGCACGGCGGCGACCGTCAGATAGGCGACGCACGCGCCCACGCCCGGGCCGACGACCGTCAGGGCGCCGGCGATCGTCTGCACGTCGCCCACGCCGATCGTGACGACCTCACCGGCCCCGGTCCTGCGCGAGAGCGCGGCGCCGAGACGGACCGCCTGTCCCACGACCACCTTGACCGTGCGGAAGTTGGCGTCCATCCGCACCCGGGTCATCGTGCGGTGCCGCATGATGCTCAGCCAGGCGTTGAACGAACCGACCGCGAACAGCGCGAAGCTCCACCCGGCGAGCGCCGCCCAGTCGCCCGGCTCCAGGCCCTCGTCGATCGCCTTCGCCATCAGGTACGGCGTCGCCGCCAGCAGCACCATCCAGGAGCTGCCCAGCAGCGCCCCGGCCACGGACCGGCCGGGCTGGCAGCGCACCAGCCACCACAGATACCGCCAGCCACCGCGGACGTCCGGCGTGCCGGGATCCTCGTACGCGTCGATCACACATCCCCCTGGTCACACACGTGGTGGCTCACGCGAGACTGTCCCGCCATGCCCGGTGCAGATCCGCGAACCGGCCCGTGCCCGCGACGAGTTCGGCCGGTGTGCCGTCCTCGACGATCCTGCCCTGTTCCATGACCAGTACCCGGTCGGCGATCTCCACGGTCGACAACCGGTGTGCGATCACCACGGCCGTACGGCCCTTCAGGACCGTCGCCATCGCGCGCTGCACGGCCCGCTCGCCGGGGACGTCGAGCGAACTGGTCGCCTCGTCCAGGATCAGGACCGCCGGGTCGGCGAGCAACGCCCGGGCGAACGCCACGAGTTGGCGCTGACCCGCCGAGATGCGGCCGCCCCGCTTGCGTACGTCCGTGTCGTACCCGTCGGGCAGCGCGCTGATGAAGTCGTGCGCCCCGATCGCCTTCGCGGCCTGCTCGATCTCCTCCCGGCTGGCGTCCGGGCGGCCGATCGTGATGTTCTCGGCGACCGTGCCCGAGAACAGGAACGCCTCCTGCGTCACCATGACCACCCCGCGCCGCAGCTCGGGGTTCGCGAGCTCGCGCAGGTCGACGCCGTCGAGCAGGACCCGGCCGTCGGAGGGGTCGTAGAAGCGGGCCAGCAGCTTGGCCAGGGTCGACTTTCCGGCGCCGGTCGAGCCGACCACAGCGACGGTCTGCCCGGCGGGCAGGGTGAGGTCGAAACGAGGGAGCACCTCGCCGCCCGTGCGGTAGCCGAACGAGACACCCTCGAAGACGACCTCACGGCCCGGACGGTCCGAGGACTCGAGCGCCGGGAGCTGCCGGGGAACCGACGGCTCGGGCACGGTCGGGGTCTGGGCGAGCAGGCCCGCGATCTTCTCCAGGGAGGCCGCCGCCGACTGGTAGGAGTTCAGGAACATCCCGAGCCGGTCGATCGGGTCGTACAGCCGCCGCAGATACAGCACCGCGGCGGCCAGCACACCCAGCTCCAGCGAATCCTGCGCCACCCGGTAGGCGCCCCACAGCACGATCCCCGCCACGGCCGTGTTGGCGACCAGCCGGGAAGTGACGACATAGCGGGCCATCTCCAGGAGCGCGTCCCCGTTGACCCGCTCGTGCCGCTTGTTCAGCACGGCGAAGTCGGCGTCGTTGGCGGCCTCGCGGCGGAACGCGCGTACCGGCCGGATGCCGTTCATCGTCTCCACGAACTTCACGATCACGGCGGCGATCGCGGTCGACCGCTTCCGGTACACCCGGCCCGCGCGCCGCCGGTAGCCCCGCACCAGCAGGTACAGCGGCACGAAGGAGGCCACCGCGACCGCGCCGAGCCCGAGGTCCAGCCAGAGCAGCAGAGCGGAGATGTAGAGGAAGGACAGGATGACGGTGACGAGTTCCTGCAGGCCCTCGCTGAGCAGTTCGCGCAGCGACTCCACGTCCGTCGTCGAGCGGGAGATCAGCCGGCCCGAGGTGTAGCGCTCGTGGAAGTCGATGCTCAGCGCCTGAGCGTGGCGGAAGATCCGGCCGCGCAGGTCGAGCAGCACGTCCTGGTTGACGCGCGCGGAGGCCAGGATGAACGCGTACTGGAGGCCGCCGGAGGCCAGCGCGCACAGCAGATAGCCGGCGCCGACCGCGACCAGCGGGCCGTTGTCGTGGTCCCGGAACGCGGGCACCGCCCGGTCGATGGCGTACGCCACCAGCAGCGGGCCCGCCTGCACGGCCGCCTGCTGGAGCAGCAGCAGGAGCGTGGTCACGGTGACCCGCGCCCTCATCGGGGCCAGCAGGGAGCGCAACAGGAGGCCGGTGGCGCCCGGGGGAGCGGGCAGCCGATCGTGGTCGAAGGCGTCGTCGGTGTCCTTCGACCCGGGCGGGATGGGTTCCTCGTCCGCGGTGGGCGCGGACGTCGTGGGGGCCGTCATCGGGCGTCCTCCCCTTCTCCGGAATCCCCGGACCCGGACATCAGATGGGCGTACTCGGCGTTCGTGCGCAGGAGTTCGTGATGGGTGCCCACGGCCGTGATGCGACCGCCCGACAGCAGGGCGACCCGGTCGGCGAGCTGCACGGTGGACGGGCGGTGGGCGACGATCAGGGCGGTGGTGTCCGCGAGGACGTCCCGCAGCGCGGCTTCGACGGCGGCCTCGGTGTGGACGTCCAGGGCGGACAGCGGGTCGTCCAGGACGAGGAACCTCGGCTTGGCCGCGACGGCCCGGGCGAGGGCCAGACGCTGGCGCTGGCCGCCGGAGAGACTCAGGCCCTGTTCACCGACCTGGGTCGCGGTGCCCTGGGGGAGGGCGTGCACGAAGTCCGCCTGGGCGACGGAGAGGGCGCGGTCCAGTTCTCGTGCGTCGGTGCCCATGAGGACGTTGTCCGCCACGCTGGAGGAGAAGAGGGTGGGGTCCTCGAAGGCCACGGCGACTTTTGAGCGCAGCTCTTGTCTCGGCATGGCGGTGATGTCCTCGCCGTCCAGGGTGATGCGGCCGGAGGTGATCTCGTGGAGGCGGGGGACGAGGGCGGTGAGGGTTGTCTTGCCGCTGCCGGTCGCGCCGACGAGGGCCATGGACTCGCCCGGCCGGATGTGGAGGTCGATGAGGTCCAGGATGGGCGGGGAGTCCTCGGGGGCGTCGGGGTAGCGGAACCGGACGTTGTGGAACCGGAGGCCGTCCGCGGGCCGGTGGGGGCTGGTCGTGCCCCTGGCGTGGGTCTCCTGTTCCGGTACTTCGTCCATCGCCTCGAAATAGCGCTCCGTCGCCGTCGCCGCCTCCTGGCTCATCGCCAGCAGGAAGCCGATGGAGTCCACCGGCCACCTCAGCGCCAGTGCTGTGGAGAGAAACGCCACCAGCGTGCCCGCCGACAACTCCCCGTCCGCCACCTGCACACAGCCCAGGACCAGCGCGGCCCCGATCGCCACCTCGGGAAGCGTCACGATGACACCCCAGATCGTGGCCAGGAGCCCTGCCTTGCGCATTTCCGTGCCGCGCAGAGTGCTTGAGAGCTCGCGGAAGGCCCGCGCCTGTGACCGGTGTCGACCGAACCCCTTGATGATGCGGACGCCGAGCACGCTCTCCTCGACGACCGTCGTGAGGTCGCCGACCTGGTCCTGGGCGAGGCGGGCCACGCCGGCGTACCGCTTCTCGAAGATCACGCAGGTGACGACGACGGGGATCGCGGGGCCGAGGATCACCAGGCCCAGCGTCCAGTCCTGGAGCAGCATGATGATCACGCCGACGAGGATCGTCACGCCGTTGACCAGCAGGAAGGTCAACGGGAAGGCGAGGAACATGCGCAGCAGCATGAGGTCCGTGGTCGCCCGGGACAGCAGCTGGCCGGACGCCCAGCGGTCGTGGAAGGCCACCGGGAGGCGTTGGAGACGGCGGTAGAGACCCGCCCGCATCTCCGCCTCGACATGCGACAGCGGGCGAGCCACCAGCCACCGCCGCAGCCCGAACAGCAGCGCCTCCGCGAACCCGAGCAGCAGCAGGTACAGCGCCCCGAGCCATACGCCCGTCGTGTCTCCGTCGGCGACCGGGCCGTCCACCATCCACTTCAGGACGAGTGGGATCACCAACCCCGTACAGGAGGCGAGAACGGCGACGAACGCGGCGGTGAACAGCCGCGCGCGGACCGGCCGGACATACGGCCACAGGCGCAGCAGGGTCCGTACGGCCGACCGGTCCTTGGTGGTTACAGGTGTCGTGGGCATCAGCTGCGAGCCTACGGACCGGCACTGACAACGCCCACCGAGTTTTGGCCGGACCTGAATCGGCCGTCGGCCCTACGACCTGCATGTTCGAGGGGTCGTACAAGAAGAACCGACGGGGTCGTACGGCCGCATCAACCGATCGGTTGATGCCGGATCGAGCGCGACGGGCGATGTGGCGGCGGGGCCCGGCGCGGGACGCTGCCGCCATGTCCGTCATCGAAGTCAGCGAACTGCGCAAGTCCTACGGCGGCCGGGCCGTCGTCGACGGTGTCTCCTTCGCCGTCGAGGAGGGCGAGATCTTCGGCATCCTCGGCCCGAACGGCGCCGGCAAGACCACCACCGTCGAGTGCGTGGAGGGTCTGAGGGTCCCCGACGCGGGCCGCGTCCGGGTCACCGGGCTCGACCCCGTCGCCGACCACGCGCGTGTGTCCCGCGTTCTCGGCGCCCAGCTTCAGGAGAGCGAACTCCAGGCCAAGCTCACCGTCCGCGAGGCCCTGGAGCTCTACAGCACGTTCTACGACAAGCCGCTCGACTGGCGGCCGCTGGCCGAGCGGCTCGGGCTCACCCACAAGCTCACCACCCGGTTCGGCAGGCTGTCCGGCGGCCAGAAACAGCGCCTGTTCATCGCGCTCGCCCTCGTCGGCAACCCCCGGGTCGTCGTCCTGGACGAGCTGACCACCGGCCTCGATCCGCGCGCCCGCCGCGACACCTGGGACCTCATCGAGGACATTCGCGCGAACGGTGTCACCGTCCTGCTGGTCACCCACTTCATGGAGGAGGCGCAGCGGCTCTGCGACCGGATCGCCGTCATCGACAAGGGCCGGATCGTCGCCCTGGACACCCCGGCCGGGCTCATCCAGCGCTCGGCGGGCGCCACCGTCATCAGCTTCACCCCGTCCGCCCCGCTCGACGCGCACGAGCTCAACGCGCTGCCCGACCTCGCCTCGATCGAGGACCGGGACGGCCGTCTCACCCTGTCCGGCACCGACGAGACCGTGAACGCCGTGATCACCCTGCTCGCCCGCCGACACGTCACCGCCCACCAGCTCCGCGTCGTGGACGCCACCCTCGACGACGCCTTCCTCGACCTGACCCAGGAGGCCACGGCATGAACACCGCCGTACTGCGGACCGAGGCCCGTCTCTTCCGCCGCGAACCGGGCGCCCTCTTCTGGATCCTGCTGTTCCCGACCCTGCTCCTGGTCATCCTCGGCTCGATCCCGTCCTTCCGGCACCACGACGCCGACCTCGGCGGCCTCAGGACCATCGACGTCTACGTCCCCGTGGCGGTGCTCCTCGGTCTGATCGTCGGCGGCCTGCAGTCCATGCCGCAGGCCCTCACCGGCTACCGCGAGCGCGGCATCCTGCGCCGCGTGTCCACCACCCCGGTCCGCCCGACCGCCCTGCTCACCGCGCAGATGACCGTCTACGGCGGTGCCGCCCTGGCGTCCGCGCTGCTCGCTCTCCTCGTCGGCCGGTTCGCCTTCGCCGTACGGCTGCCCGAGCAGCCCCTCGGATACCTGCTCGCGCTCGTCCTCGCCGTGCTGGTCGCCCTCGCGCTCGGCGCGGTGGTCTCCGCGCTGTCGCGGACCACGAAGATCGCCGGTGCCGTCGGGTCGGCCGTGTTCTTCCCGGCGATGTTCTGCGCGGGTGTGTGGGCGCCGGTGCAGACCATGCCGGACGTGCTCGCCCGGATCGTCGGGTACACGCCGTTCGGCGCGGCGGCCGAGGCCCTGAACCGGGCCGCGGCCGGCGACTGGCCGGGCTGGACCCACCTCGGCGTGCTCGTCGCCTGGACGGTGCTGCTCACGGCCGCCGCGTCGCGCTGGTTCCGCTGGGAGTAGGGGGGGCAGACCCGTGCGAACCGCCGTGCAGACTGAGGACATGACCGTGGTGGACACACAGATCGAGCGGCGCCTGGAGCAGCTGCACATCTGGGGGCCGTACGCGCTGCTCGGCGTCAGTACCGTCCTCGCGGTCGTCTCCGCGGACCTGATGGACGGCCCCGCCGAGTGGTACACCGCCGGGGCCCTGGTCACCGCCGCGATCGTGCTCCAGGTGTGGTGGCACGGCACCCGGCACCGCCGCGCCGACCGCGGCCGCAGCCCCTCCCGGGCCGGGACGGCGTACTACGCCGTCCGCTGGGCGATCGCCTTCGGCCTCACCTGGATCAACCCGTTCTTCGCGTTCTACGCCGCCACCGGCTACATGGACGCCGACGAGCTGATCCCCGGCAGGTGGCGGCGGCTCGGACTGTTCGCGAGCGCGGTCACCGTGGCGGGCGCGCAGGTCGGCGGACTGCCGGTGAGCAGCACCGCCCAGTGGCTCGGGTTCGCCGGGCTCCTGGTCGTCAACTTCGGCCTCCAGGCGTTCGTCGCCCACATCACCGAGCAGGAGGAACAGCGCTCCAGGGAGCGCGCCTCGACCATCGAGGCCCTCCAGCAGGCGCTCGACGAGAACGCCGCCCTGCACGCCCAACTCCTCGTCCAGGCAAGGGAAGCGGGCATCGCCGACGAGCGCAGGCGGCTCGCCGCCGAGATCCACGACACCCTCGCCCAGGGCCTGACCGGGATCATCGCCCAGCTCCAGGTCGTCGTGAACACGCCCGACGAGAAGCAGGCCCGCGAGCATGTCCACCGGGCCATGGACCTCGCCCGGCACAGCCTCGGCGAGGCCCGTCGCTCGGTGCACAACCTCGCGCCCGTCGCCCTGGAACACGACGGGCTGCCCCAGGCGTTGAAGAACACCGTCGCCGACTGGCGCGAACGGACCGGTGTCCGCGCCGAGTTCACCGTCACCGGAGCCACCGAGCAGCTTCACGACGAGGTCTCGGCCACCCTTTTGCGCATCGCGCAGGAAGCCCTCTCCAACGCCTCCCGGCACGCCGGCGCGGGCCGCCTCGGCGTCACCCTGACCTTCCTGGGCGACGAGGTCATCCTCGACATCCGTGACGACGGCGTCGGCTTCGACCCCCTCGCCCTCCCGCCCCGCACCCGCGCCGGGGGCTTCGGTCTCGACGGCATGCGGGCCCGCGCCGAACGCATCGCGGGCTCCCTCACCGTCGAGTCCGAACCGGGCCACGGCACCGCGCTGTCGGCTCGCGTACCGTTGGTCCGCCATGACCGGTGACATCTCCGTGCTGATCGTCGACGACCATCCCGTCGTACGGGACGGTCTGCGCGGCATGTTCGAGTCCGCGCCCGGATTCGCCGTCCTCGGCGAGGCGTCCAACGGCGTCGAGGCCGTCGAGCGGGCCGCCGCGCTCGACCCCGACGTGATCCTGATGGACCTGCGGATGCCGGGCGGCGGTGGGGTGGACGCCATCCGCGAGCTGACCCGCGCCCGGGCCCGCGCGAAGGTCCTCGTCCTGACGACGTACGACACGGACTCCGACACCCTGCCCGCCATCGAGGCGGGAGCGACCGGCTACCTCCTCAAGGACGCCCCGCGCGACGAACTGTTCACGGCGGTGCGGGCCGCGGCGGAGGGCCGTACGGTCCTCTCGCCGGCCGTCGCCTCCCGCCTGGTCTCCGCGGTCCGTGCCCCCGGCGCACCCGGCAACGAACCCCTCTCCGCCCGTGAGCGCGAGGTACTGGCCCTGGTCGCCAAGGGCACGTCCAACCGCGAGATCGCCCGCGAACTGTTCATCAGCGAGGCGACCGTGAAGACCCATCTCACCCACCTGTACGCCAAGTTGGGCGTCAAGGACCGCGCGGCGGCCGTGGCGACGGCATACGAGCGGGGAATCCTCGGCTAGCGCCCGCCGACCTGCCTCAGCCGACCTTCAGCAGCAGAACGGCCCGCGCCGGCACCGTGATCGACGCCCCCGCCCGATGGACCACCCCCGGCGCCTCACCCTGCTCCTCCCTCGACGTGTCGACGACCACCTCGTACCGCTCCGCCCACGGCGGCCCCGGCAGCAGGAAGCTCACCGGCCGGTCCCCGGCGTGCAGCACGGCGAGGAAGCTGTCGTCGACGATCGGCGCCCCGCGCTCGTCCCGGCCGGGGATGTCCCGTCCCGACAGATACATGCCGAGGCTGGCGGCGGGCGCGTACCAGTCCCGTTCCGTCATCTCCGTGCCGCGGGCGGTGAACCAGGCCAGGTCGCGCAGGCCGTCCGCGGAGTGCGCGCGGCCGGAGAAGAAGGCGCGGCGGCGCAGGACGGGGTGACGGTGGCGCAGTTCGATGAGCCGGGAGGTCAGGTCGCGCAGGGCCTTCCAGCCGGGGTCCTCCAGCAGCCCCCAGTCCACCCAGCTGATCTCGTTGTCCTGGCAGTAGGCGTTGTTGTTGCCGCGCTGGGTGCGGCCCAGTTCGTCGCCCGCGACCAGCATGGGCACGCCCGTCGACAGCAGCAGCGTGGTGAGCAGGTTCCTCAACTGCCGCCGCCTGAGCGCCCGTACGCGCTCGTCGTCCGTCTCCCCTTCCGTGCCGCAGTTCCACGCCCGGTTGTCGTCCGTGCCGTCCCGGTTGCCCTCGCCGTTCGCCTCGTTGTGCTTCCTCTCGTACGACACCAGGTCCCGCAGGGTGAAACCGTCGTGCGCGGTGATGAAGTTGACCGAGGCGTACGGCCGCCGCCCGCCCCACGCGTACAGGTCGCTGGAGCCCGACAGCCGGTAGCCCAGGTCCCGTACGTCCGGCAGCGCGCCGCGCCAGAAATCCCGTACGGCGTTGCGGTAGCGGTCGTTCCACTCTGTCCACAGGGGTGGGAAGGCGCCCACCTGATAGCCCCCGGAGCCCACGTCCCACGGCTCGGCGATCAGCTTCACGCGCCTGAGCACCGGGTCCTGGGCGATGACCGCGAGGAACGGGGACAGCATGTCGACGTCGTGCATGGAACGCGCCAGCGCGGCGGCCAGGTCGAAGCGGAAGCCGTCCACGCCCATCTCCGTCACCCAGTAGCGCAGGGAGTCGGTGATGAGCCGCAGGACATGCGGTTGGACGACATGCAGGGTGTTGCCGCAGCCGGTGTAGTCCGCGTACCTCCTCGCATCCGACTGGAGCCGGTAGTAACCCCGGTTGTCGATGCCCTTCAGGGACAGCGTGGGGCCCAGCTCGCCCGCCTCCGCCGTGTGGTTGTAGACCACGTCGAGGATGACCTCTATCCCGGCGGCGTGCAGCGCGCGCACCATGCGCTTGAACTCGCCGACCTGCTGGCCCGTCGTACCGGAGGCGGCGTAGCCCGCGTGGGGCGCGAAGTAGCCGATGGAGTTGTAGCCCCAGTAGTTCTTGAGACCGCGGCGCAGCAGGTGGTCCTCGTGGGCGAACTGGTGGACGGGGAGCAGTTCCACGGCCGTGACGCCGAGCTTCACGAGGTGCTCGATCGCGGCGGGGTGCGCCAACCCGGCGTACGTCCCGCGCAGTTCCTCGGGGATGCCGGGGTGCAGCGCGGTGAAGCCCCGCACATGGACCTCGTAGATCACCGAGTCCGCCCACGGAGTCTTCGGCCTGCGGTCCTCCGCCCAGTCGTCGTCGTCATGGACGACCACGCCCTTCGGGACGTACGGCGCTGAATCGCGGTCGTCCCGCACGGTGTCCGCGACCTGCTGCTGGGGCCAGTCGCGGACATGGCCGTACACCTCGGGCGGCAAACTGAAGTCGCCGTCCACCGCACGGGCGTACGGGTCGAGGAGCAGCTTCGCCGGGTTCCAGCGGGCGCCGGTCCACGGGTCCCAGCGGCCGTGCACCCGGAAGCCGTAGCGCTGGCCGGGCATGACGCCGGGCACGAAGCCGTGCCAGATCTCGTGCGTGAGCTCGGTGAGCCGGGCCCGGGTCTCCTTGCCGTCCGCGTCGAACAGACACAGCTCGACGGCCTCGGCGCCACCCGCCCACAGCGCGAAGTTGGTCCCCGCCACCCCGTCCGGACCGACCCGGAACCGGGCGCCCAACGGCGTCGGCGCACCGGGCCACACCGGCACGGCCGGTACCGCCCGCCGGGCGCCGTTCACCAGCGCGGCGGGGCGCCCCTCGGCGGCTTCCGTCACCGCCTCCTGCTCGGCTGCGCTGGACACCGGTCGGCCTCCCACGGCTCGTGGAACGAGGTGGAAAAGAGCGCACGGCGTCCCGCCGCGGCACCCCCTCACGTCGTTCTCCCCACTGTTCTGCCCACCGCTTGCCTCGCACTCACGTTTCCCCGTGCCGGGCTGATGGGCGGAGTCTGCGGGGGGAGAGTGAAGGGCGCCGCCCACCCACGCGCAGCCGAGCCGACAACCACCCCGATCCTCACCCGCTCCACGAGGACGCCGACCACCGGCCACGCCCGTCGGCCGGAGGGCGGGCCGAGCGTCGGCCAAGTGGGTGTGCTGGTGGGCCGGACGTCGGGTTTCTCGTCGGGGCGGCTCGTACTCACGTTTCCCCGGGGTGGGCCGGTCGTTGGGGTTTTCGTGAGGTATGGACATGGGCGCGCTCGGCGCGTGGCGGCCGCTTCGGCCGCCGTACTGACATGGGCAGGACTGCTGGCCGGAGCCGTCGGCTGTACGGCGGACGGGGGTGGCGGGATCGGGGGCGTCGGCGGGTTCGGGAAGCCTCCCGCGCCCGAGGACGTCATCCGGGTCGCTCCCGACGACGGCACGAGGGGCGTGCCGCCCGAGGAGAGATTCCGGGTCCGGGTGCCCAGCGGGCGCCTGGAGTCGGTCAGGGTCGTCAAGGCCCAGGACGCGCAGGAGTTCCCGGTGCCCGGGCACATCTCCGACGACGGTCTGCGCTGGGAACCCGACGACGCACGGCTGGCGCTGGCCGCCAAGTACACCGTCGACGCGGTCGCGCTCGACGCCCACGGCCGCCGCTCGGCCCGGCACACCACGTTCACCACCTACGTCCCGGACGAGCGCTTCATCGGGTACGTCACCCCGGAGAACCGCTCCACCGTCGGCACCGGGATGATCGTCTCCCTGGAGTTCAACCGGGAGATCGAGAACCGCGCCGCCGTCGAACGCGCCGTGCACGTCACCTCGAAGCCGCACGTCGAGATCCGCCCGCACTGGTTCGGCAACGGCCGCCTCGACTTCCGCCCCGAGCACTACTGGACGCCGGGCACCCGCGTGACGGTCGCGCTCCGGCTCCGCGATGTGGAGGGCGCGTCCGGCGTCTACGGCCTCCAGTACCGGACCTTCTCCTTCACCGTCGGCCGCAGCCAGGTCTCCCTCGTCGACGCGGCCCGGCACACCATGCAGGTCAGAAGGGACGGCGACCTGCTCGCCACGGTGCCGATCACCGCCGGCGCCCCGAAGACGACCACGTACAACGGCAAGATGGTCGTCACCGAGATGCTGGAAGTGACCCGCATGAACAGCCGCACGGTCGGCTTCGGCGGCGAGTACGACATCCCGGACGTGCCGCACGCCCTGCGCCTGACCGACTCCGGCACCTTCGTGCACGGCAACTACTGGGCGCCCACCGCCCCCGGCAAGGTCAATGTCAGCCACGGCTGTGTGGGCCTCAGGGACGTGAAGGGCGGCAGTTCGGACACGCCCGCGGGCTGGTTCTTCGACCGCAGCCTCGTCGGGGACGTCGTCGAGGTCGTCCACAGCAATGACAAAAAGGTCGCTCCCGACAATGGACTCGGGGGATGGAATATGGGCTGGAAGGAGTGGAAGGCGGGCAGTGCGGTGAAGTAACCCGACAGGGGGGCGGCTTGGCGCAACTTTCCGTTGAAGTTGGGACGGAATGGTGACCTTGGACTTACACGATGCTCAAAAGTCTGCGGTTAATATTCGCCAACGCGTGCGTAGAACGCGCAGGGGAGCGGGCCTGACCTGGCCCTTCGAGGGGAGAAACACTTGAACGTGCGACCGATATCGGGGGCGTCGGTTGACGCGCGGGGGCGCGGCAGCAAAGGGCTGCTGGCGCTGATACTCGGCGTTCTGCTACTGGCCGTCACCGCCTGCGGCGGGGGGGATTCCGGTTCCGGTGACGCCAAGGCGGAGAAGGGTGACTCGTCCGCCACCGGGACCAAGCAGTCCGAGGCGGTCGTCGCCATCACCCCGAAGGACGGCGCGAAGTCCGTCGACACCAGTGGCGTCCTCAAGGTCGGCGCCACCCAGGGCAAGTTGACCGAGGTCCAGGTCAAGGACGCCAAGGGCACCGCGATAGCCGGGAAGATAGCCGCGGACGGCGCCTCCTGGACGCCGTCCACCCACCTCGCCTCCGGCACCAAGTACTCGGTGCACGCGGTCGCCAAGGACGCCGAGGGCCGTACGGCCGCCGAGGACTCCAGCTTCACCACCCTGACCCCGAAGAACACGTTCATCGGTACCTTCACGCCCGAGGACGGCTCGACGGTCGGCGTCGGAATGCCGTTCTCCATCCGCTTCACCCGGGGCATCACCAGCCCCGAGGACGTTGAGAAGGCCATCACGATCAAGACCACGCCGGCCGTCGACGTCGAGGGCCACTGGTTCGGCAACGACCGCCTGGACTTCCGTCCCGAGCAGTACTGGAAGGAAGGCACCAAGGTCACCGTCGACCTCGACCTGAACGGGGTCGAGGGCCGCGACGGCGTCTACGGCAAGCAGAACAAGACCGTCTCCTTCACCGTCGGCCGCAACCAGGTCTCCGTCGTGGACGCCGAGAAGCACACGATGAGGATCACCCAGGACGGCAAGACCGTCAGGACCCTCAAGGTCACCACCGGCAAGCCCGGTTACGACACCTGGAACGGCCAGATGGTCATCAGTGAGAAGCTCGCCGTGACCCGGATGAACGGCGAAACGGTCGGCTACGGCGGCGAGTACGACATCAAGGACGTCCCGCACGCCGCCCGCCTCACCGACTCCGGCACCTTCATCCACGGCAACTACTGGGGCGGCGACGCCTTCGGCAACTACAACGCCAGCCACGGTTGTGTGGGCCTGCGGGACGTCAAGGGCGGTTACGACAGCGGGGTGCCGGCCGCCTGGTTCTTCAACCACTCGATGATCGGCGACGTGGTCGTGGTCAAGAACTCCGACGACGCGACGGTCGCACCGGAGAACGGCCTCAACGGCTGGAACATGTCGTGGGAGAAGTGGAAGGCGTAGTCCTTACGACGGTCGGGCGGCCCCGGTGCTGTGAGAAACGGCACCGGGGCCGTCGCCGTTAGTGAGCGTTAACCTGCTGGCATGACCGTGAATCTCGAAGTCGCCGAAGGCGTCGGCACCATCCGTCTCGACCGCCCGCCCATGAACGCGCTGGACGTGGCCACCCAGGACCGGCTGAAGGAGCTCGCCGAGGAGGCGACCCGGCGCGCGGACGTGCGCGCGGTGATCGTGTACGGCGGGGAGAAGGTGTTCGCGGCCGGCGCGGACATCAAGGAGATGCAGAACATGGACCACACCGCGATGGTCCTGCGCGCCCGCGCCCTGCAGGACTCGTTCACGGCGGTGGCCCGCATCCCCAAGCCCGTCGTCGCGGCCATCACCGGCTACGCCTTGGGTGGCGGCTGCGAACTCGCCCTGTGCGCGGACTTCCGGATCGCCGCCGAGAACGCCAAGCTGGGGCAGCCGGAGATCCTGCTCGGCCTGATCCCCGGCGCGGGCGGCACCCAGCGGCTGGCCCGGCTGGTCGGCCCCTCCAAGGCGAAGGACCTGATCTTCACGGGCCGTATGGTCAAGGCCGACGAGGCGCTGACGCTCGGCCTCGTGGACCGGGTCGTGCCCGCCGACGAGGTGTACGCCGAGGCGCACGCCTGGGCGGCCAAGCTCGCGCAGGGGCCGGCGATCGCACTGCGCGCCGCGAAGGAGTCGATCGACACGGGCCTGGAGACCGACATCGAGACGGGCCTGGCGGTGGAACGCAACTGGTTCGCAGGTCTGTTCGCCACGGAGGACCGCGAGCGGGGCATGAAGAGCTTCGTCGAGGAGGGCCCCGGCAAGGCGAAATTCCTCTGAACCCCTTGCAATTGACGCGACGTCTGATCCGGGTCCCTCGATGGGGCGGTTTATGGGAGCCTTAAAGCAACCTTAAGTCTGCCTTGTCGAGGGAGTCCGTCGATTGCCTCCCAGTGAGCCTCCGCCGCAGGTCAGAAAGGCTGCTGAAGCCGCCGAAGTGCCTGTGGCATATGCCGGTCGCCCTCGTCGGAGCGACGCATTCCGGGGGGCGTATTCGTCAGGAACGGCCCCGGCGGGCGCTGTGGGCGGCCATGATGGGGGCATGGCGGGGCTGGAGGGTTTCGAACAGCCGCGGGGAGACGGCCGTGTGACGGCGGCGCGCTGGTCTCCGGCGGTCGAGGACGAGCACGCACTGAAGGCGCTCGAACTGTTCGGAAACCCCACGGAGGCCGAGGTACCGCTGCCGTCCCGGCCGGAGTCCGCGGCCGCCGCGCGGCGCCTGACCCAGGTGATCGTTCTGCGGCACTGGGGGCTCACCCCGAAGATGACCGAGGACGCGGTCTTACTCGTGTCCGAACTGGTCGGCAACGCGGTCCGGCACACGGGGGCGCGGGTCTTCGGTCTCCGGATGCGGCGTCGGCGGGGGTGGATCCGCATAGAGGTCCGCGACCCGTCGCGCGGACTGCCCTGTCTGATGCCGGTGCAGGAGATGGACCTCAGCGGGCGAGGGCTGTTCCTGGTGGACAAGCTGTCGGACCGATGGGGCGTCGACCTGCTGCCTCGGGGCAAGACGACGTGGTTCGAGATGCGGGTGACCGACAGGTAGCCGGTGGGTCGAAGCCGGTGGGTCGAACGCCGGTGGGTCGATCAGCAGCAATCTCCGACACAACCCCTTAAATGGGGCGGGTGACCGCTACCGATCGTCGGGCAGTGCTCCTCGCTACCGCTGGGCTGGCGTTGGCCACGGGATGTGCGACCAGGAAGGCCGTCGCTCACCCCGTCCACTCCGCCAGCGGAGCCCCGGCCCTGCCCGCCCTGCCCGCCCAGCTCACCCACGGCCCCCGCGACCGCCCCCGGGTCGCCTTCACCTTCCACGGCGGTGGCGATCCCGCCACCGCCCGCGCCCTGCTCACCGAGGCCGAGAAACACGGGGCACGCGTCACCGTGCTCGCCGTGGGCACCTGGCTCGACGCCCACCCCGACATCGCCCGGCGCATCCTCGACGGTGGGCACGACCTCGGCAACCACACCCTCCGCCACCTCGACATCAACGCGATGTCCGAGGCCGAGGTCAGAGCAGAGATCAGCGGCTGCGCCGAACGGATCCGGCGGCTCACCGGATCGGTCGGGACCTGGTTCCGCCCCTCCCGTACGCCCACCGCCTCACCCCTCGTCACACGGCTGGCCCGGGAGGCCGGCTACCCCCACGTCCTCTCCTACGACGTCGACTCCCTCGACTTCACCTCGCCCGGTGCCGCCGCCGTCGCCCGCAAGGTACTCGCCGAGATCCGCGAAGGGTCCGTCGTGAGCCTGCACTTCGGGTACGACGACACGGTCGCCGCCCTCCCCGTCGTACTGGAAGAACTCGACCGGCGCGGCCTGGCCGCGGTGACCACCACGGAGTTGTTCAGCTGATGCCTCCCACCCCCCTGAAGCGTCACCTCGTGAAGAGCACCCTGATCGCGGGCGCCGCGTTCGTCGCCCTCGCCGCCTGCGGCACCGGGGCCAAGGACGGGGCGGACCAGGCTCTCGGCACCAAGGCGGCCGTCCCCGCCCCGGTGAAACCGGTGCGCAAGCCGGTCCACGGCCTGCCCGGGATGCCGCCCGTCCTCGACCCGCGGGACGTCTACGCGGCGGACCGGCCGAACAAGCTGTCACCGGTGGTCAAGGACTTCCCGTCGCGGATCTATGTGCCCAACACCGAGTCCGACACCGTCTCCGTGATCGACCCGAAGACGTACGAGGTCGTCGAGACGATCCGGGTCGGGCGGCAGCCCCAGCACGTCGTGCCCTCCTGGGACATGAAGACCCTCTGGGTCAACAACGACCGCGGGAACACCCTGACGCCCATCGACCCGAGGACGGGGAAGGCGGGCAAGCCCGTCGAGGTGCACGACCCGTACAACCTCTACTTCACGCCCAACGGCAAGTACGCCGTCGTGATGGCCTCCCTCGACCGCGAGCTCGTCTTCCGCGACCCGCACACCATGGAGCGGGTCAGGACCGTGCCGGTCAGCTGTTACGGCGTCAACCACGCCGACTTCTCTCTGGACGGGAGGTACTTCATCGTGTCCTGCGAGTTCAGCGGGGAGCTGCTGAAGGTCGACACCGAGACGATGAAGGTGATCGGACAGGAGAAGCTCCCCTTCCACGGGGCCATGCCGCAGGACGTCAAGGTCTCGCCGGACGGGAAGCGGTTCTACGTCGCGGACATGATGGCCGACGGGATGTGGGTCCTGGACGGCGACACGTTCGGCAAGCCGACCCTGCTGCCCACCGGCAAGGGCGCCCACGGCCTCTACGTCAGCCGCGACTCCCGCGAGATGTACGTCTCCAACCGGGGCGAGGGGACCGTCTCCGTCTTCGACTTCGCCGAGAACAGGCTCACCAAGAAGTGGCGCCTCCCCGACGGCGGCAGCCCCGACATGGGCGGCGTCTCCGCCGACGGCAAGGTCCTGTGGCTGTCCGGCCGCTACAACGCCGAGGTCTACGCCATCGACACCCGCACCGGCGCCCAGCTCGCCCGCGTCAGGGTCGGCAGCGGACCGCACGGGCTCGCGGTGTACCCGCAGCCGGGGCGGTACTCACTCGGGCACACCGGCATCTTCCGCTGAGCCGTGGGTGACCCGCGGGGCCGCGGCGAGCAGCAGCGCCTCCGCGCCCACCGGACGGTAACCGGCCGCCTGGAACGCCCGCATGCTGCGGGCGTTCCCCGGCGAGACCTGGGCCCACAGCGGCTCCTCGACGAGCTGCCTCGCCGCGGTCACCAGCGCACGCCCCAGCCCCCGGTGCCGTACGTCCTCGTCCACCTCGACCGAGACCTCCAGACGGCCGCCGATGCCGCGCCCCGTCACCAGCACCCCGCCCTCCGCCGTCCAGGCACGAATGTCGTCGCGGCGTCTGCGGGCGTACGCGACACGGGGATGGTTCGCGTCCTCGATCTCCCTCAGCGCGAGCGGCGGTCGGCCCGGGAGCGGGTCGCCGACCAGCATCGCGTCGATGGTCTCGGACCTGCGCCCGGTCCGGTCCTGGAAGGCGGTCAGGAACCGCGGGTTCATGGTCGCGGCCAGCGCGTCGCAGTCCAGGCCGCGCAGGGTGGCGTGCACCCACTCGGGATCCTCGTCGGTGAAGACGACCGAGTGCGCCGTGAAGGACAGCACGCCCGCGTCCCGGTGGCACGCCTGCGGTACGACCGTCGTGCCGCCGTCCGCGGGCGGGAAGACCCCCTGGGCCGCCGCGTCGAGAATGTCCCGCAAGGTCTCCATCACACCGCTCCCCGAGTCCGCACCCACTGCACGGTCCACACTCGCAGAGATGATCGAGGACGGCACCGCGGTTTCCACGGGTGGTCGCCGCACCGGAGGTCGGTGCGGGCGGCTAATCTGACCTGCGGCAGCAAGCCAGCAGGACACCACAAAGGCAAGAAAAGGGGCGGACCGGTGGCGCACATCGACATCGAGGAAGCACGCAAGCAGTTCGAGCGGATCGATGCGGACGGTGACGGCACCATCACCGCCGCCGAGTTCAAGTCCGCCCTGGCCCAGGGCGGCGACTGGAACGTGACCGAGTCGGTCGCCGCGGCGATCATCAAGAGCCGCGACCTGAACGGCGACAAGCTCCTGTCGTTCGACGAGTTCTGGGCCTACCTGAACAAGTAGAGCCGACGGTGAGGGGGGCGCCCCGACGGGCGCCCCCTTCGTCATGCCCGGTCTCGGCCCCGGATCCGTACCGTCCAGCGGCCGTCGTGGCGCTCCAGGGCCAGCGGCAGGTCGAAGCACTTGCCGACCTGGTCACCGGTCAGGACGTTGGACGCCGGGCCCTGCGCGAGGACCCGGCCCTCGCGCAGCAGCATGGCGTGGGTGGTGCCGGGTGGGAGCTCTTCCAGATGGTGGGTGACCAGGACCGTCGCCGGCGTCGGATGCTCCCGGCGCAGGGCGTCCAGGGCCTCGATCAGCCGCTCGCGGCCCGGGAGGTCGAGGCCGGTCGCCGGTTCGTCGAGCAGTAGGAGCCGCGGCTCGGGCATCAGCGCCCGGGCGATGAGCGTACGGCCGCGCTGCCCCTGCGAGAGCGTAGGCCAGCGAGCGTCGCCGAGGTCGGCGAGACCGAGGGTGCCGATGAGCCGGTCGGCCCTCGCCCGCTGGGCCTGCGTCGGCCGCCAACGGGGGACGGGGGCAACGGAGTTGGTCAACCCGGTCAGGACGACGTCCCGGACCCGCAGGGGCGCGGTGAGCGGATGTCGCGGGTCGACGTGACCGACGTGGGTGCGCAGTTCCCGCAGATCGACCCGGCCGAGCCGGCGGCCCAGCACCTCGACCGTGCCGCGGGTGGGGTGGACCAGGGCGCCGCACAGGCTGAGCAGGGTGGATTTGCCCGCGCCGTTGGCGCCCAGAAGCGCCCAGTGCTCGCCCGCCCGGACGGTCAGGGAGACCTCCTGAAGGATCGGCCTCCCGTCCCGGACGAGGTGGACGTCCTCGGCGCGCAGGACCTCCGTCACCGCATCGCCCGGTTCATCGCGGACAGCACGGCCCGCACGGCGGCGGCCGGGCCCACGCCGGCGCCCCAGGCCGCCGTACGGCCGTCCACGCGGCACTCGGCGTAGGCCGCCGTGCCGTCCTCGGCGAAGTCGACGACCTCGACGGCGTACCCGGCACCGGCGAGCGCGTCCACGAAGGCCGAGAGCGCGCTGCCGCCCGTGCCCTCGTGGTCGCCGAAGCGGTCGTCGCGCTCCAGCGTGCCGACGAAGCGGTGGACGCCGGGCGCCTCCTCGTAGGCCGTCCCGTCGTGCAGCCGGACCTCGCCCTCCGTGAGATAGCGGGCCCGGAACAGCTCGTACAGCTCCTTCGGTGTCATCTCCCGGCCGCTGGCGTCGGTGGCCTCCTGGACGGCGCGGGAGAAGTCGGGGCGCATGCGGGGCGGCAGGTCGATGCCGTGGTGCGTGCGCAGCAGGAACGCCGTCCCGCCCTTGCCCGACTGGGAGTTGACGCGGATGACCGCCTCATAGGTGCGCCCGATGTCGGCCGGGTCGATCGGCAGGTACGGGACCTGCCAGGGTTCGTCCGGGTGCGCCTCCCGGTGGGCGAGGCCCTTGCTGATCGCGTCCTGGTGGGTGCCGGAGAAGGCGGTGTGGACGAGGTCGCCGGCGTAGGGGTGGCGCGGGTGCACCGGCAGCCGGTTGCACTGCTCGACCGTGTCCCGGACCGCGTCGATGTCCCCGAAGTCGACCATGGGGTCCACCCCTTGGGCGTACAGGTTCATCGCCAGGGTCACCAGGTCGACGTTGCCGGTGCGCTCGCCGTTGCCGAACAGACAGCCCTCCACGCGCTGGGCACCGGCCAGCACGGCGAGTTCGGCGCAGGCGACGCCGGTGCCGCGGTCGTTGTGCGGGTGGATGGAGAGGATCACCGAGTCGCGGCGGGCCAGGTGGCGGTGGGCGTACTCGATCTGGTCGGCGTAGACGTTCGGGGTGGCGATCTCGACGGTGGCGGGCAGGTTGTGGGTGACCGGGCGGTCCGGGCTCGCGTCCCACAGCTCCGTCAGTCCGTCGCACAGCTCCAGGACGAAGTCGGGCTCGGTGAGGTTGAAGGTCTCGGGGGAGAACTGGAAGCGGACGGCCGTGCCCTGGAGGGTGTCGGCCCGCCGTGCCATGTGCTCGGCCGCCTCCCGCACGGTCCGCCACACCTGCTTCCGGTCCCGGCCCAGGACCACGTCACGCCACACCGGTGAGGTCGCGATGTACAGGTGGACGACGGCACGCGGCAGGCCGGCGATCGCGTCGAAGGTTCGGTCGATCAGGTCGGTGCGGGCCGGGGTGAAGACGACGGGAGTGACGTCCTCGGGGACGGCGCCGCTCGTCACCAGGTGCCGTACGAAGTCGAAGTCGGTGCGGCTCGCGGAGGGATAGCCGACCTCGATCTCCTTGAAGCCGGTGCGCAGCAGCAGGTCGAAGAAGCGGCTCTTGCGCGCGGTGTCCATGGGCTCGGCGAGGGCCTGGTTGCCGTCGCGCAGGTCGACGGGGACCCAGAGGGGGGCGCGCTCGATGCGGGCGGAGGGCCAGGCGCGGTCGGCGGCGGGGACGTGGACGCGGTCCTGGAAGGGGCGATAGCGGTGGAACGGCATGGGGCTCGGACGCTGGGGGTTCCAGACGGAGGTCACGGTGTGTGCGGTCCTTCGGCTCGGTCTGCGGACGGAGACCGGCAGCACGGCGTCCCGCGGCGGGGTGCCGGTCGCGTCAGGCCCCGCCGCGGCAGCCGAGAAGAAAGAGACCGCGGAAGATCACGGACGATAGGCTAGTCACTCCTCAGCTCCTCAGACAAGTGAGAATCGGCTGAGTGTCCTTTGTCCTCGCACGAGTTGGTGAACCGCAGATGCCTCTGGGCCCCGTCCGCCCCAGCCCGCTGGTCGAACAGGCAGCCGAGCGGCTGCGTGAGCAGATCACCGCCGGGCATTGGCCCGTCGGCACGAAACTGCCTGGTGAGACCACGCTCGCGAAGGAACTCGGCGTCGGCCGCTCCACGGTCCGTGAGGCGCTGCGGGCGCTGGCCGGGGCGGGGCTGGTGCAGCCGCGACAGGGCGCGGGGGTCTTCGTCACCGCGACGGAGACGGTGGAGGACTGGCCCACGCGTCTGCGCCGGGCCGCGGTCACGGACGTCTACGAAGTCCGCATGGCGGTGGAGGTCCATGCGACCCGCCTCGCCGCGCGCCGCCGTACCCCCGAGGACGTGGCGGCGATGGAACGCGCCCTGGAGGGCCGCCGGGCCGCCTCCACATCCTCCGACGCGACCTTCGTCGACGCGGACATCACCTTCCACGCGGCGGTGGTCGCGGCCGCGCACAACCCCGTACTCGCCGACCTGTTCAGGGAGTTCACCCCGGTCCTGCGCGAGGGCCTGGTCGAGCTGCTGGCCCTGACCGGCCTGCGCGACGACGACCCCGACATCGCGGACGAGGCCCACGCGGCACTGGTCCGCGCGGTGGCGGACGGGGACGCGGAGCGGGCCGCGGAGATTCTGCGGGCGGAACTGGAGGATCCGTTCCGCGGCTGAGCGCCGGGGCGCTTCACCGACCCCGCGGTCACACGATGTCGAGCGGCCGGTGCGGTCCGACCGGCGGCTCGACCACGACCGTGTCCCCGGGGCGCACCACACCTCCCGCCACGACGACACTCATGATCCCGGACCTGAACCGGGCGCCCCCGTCCGGACTCCGCCCGACGACCTCCTTGAGCAGGCCCTTTTGGAAGCCGTCGATCTGCGCACACGGATTCCGCAGTCCGGTCACCTCGACGACGGCCTCGTCGCCCAGGTGCAGCAGGGTTCCCACCGACAGCCCGAGCAGGTCGACCCCGCGCGTCGTCACGTTCTCCCCGAGCTCCCCGGCGCGCACCTCGAACCCGGCCGCACGAAGCTCCTCGAACAGCTCGGCGTGCATCAGGTGCACCTGCCGGAGATTCGGCTGCGAGGGGTCCTTCTTCATCCGGAAACGGTGCTTGACCGTTGACCCGCCATGGACATCCCCCTCCACCCCGAACCCGGCGACCAAGGTGATGCTCTCCCGGTTCGGCTTCGTGAAGGAGTACGTCCCGTTGCTGCTGACCGCAGTGATCTTCCCGCCCATGGGGCAAGCCTAATGAGCAGGGTCGGGGGTCACGCGTCGGCGGCCCATTCGCGCAGGGCCGCCTTGCTCGCGAAGTCGGCGACGTTCTTGTCCACGGGGTCGTCGGTGTACTGGTGGAAGCGCCACTTCGCCTTGATGCGGGGCTTGCCTGCCGTGACGTAGTCGGCGATCCAGAGTCCGTCGCCGGCGTACGACGTGGTGTCGACGTTCAACCAGTAGTGCCTGTTCGTGTAGAGAACGACCCGGTTGTTCGGGCGGAGTTGCCGCACCTTGCGGATGAAGGCGTCCTTCTCGGCATTGCTCGCGTGGGTGCCGTCGCCCGTGGTCTCCCAGTCGACCGCGAGGATGTCGCCCCCCTTCTCGGGGGCGTGTTTGACGAAGTACTCGGCCTGGGCGGTGAGGTTGCCGGGCCAGAGGAAATGGTAGAAGCCGACGACCAGCCCGGCGTCCCGGGCGTGCTTGGTCTGCGCCGAGAGCTTCGGGTTGGTGTAGGAGCGGCCCTCCGTCGCCTTGATGAAGACGAAGGACAGACCCTCCGTGCTGTAGCTGGAGGACTGGTAGGCGCTGACATCGATGCCGCGGAGCATGTGGGGGCTCCTTGAAGTGAGAGTGAAATGAGTGTGGGGGGACGGGAGTTGATGATGCCCCACAGACCCGCTGCGGGAACCCCGACCGCGCCCGTGTATCGCCGCGGGCGACCCGGCGGTCTGCGCCGACCTCCACCTCCGCGTGAGTGGCGACCGGGAAAGCGGTGGACACGCCGTACAGGTCAGCCATGCCCGAAGTGCAGAGAATTGTCGGCACGCCGAACGGGGGCGACCGGGACCTGCTGGCTCAGCGCTCTTGAGCAAGGGCGGGGTCGCGACCACGACGCTGACCGACACACTCGGCCGCACCACCGAGACCCGGCAGTACGACAACGGCACCCCGACCGGCTCCTACACCTCCATCAAGTACCACTACGACGCGAAGAGCCGGCTCAAGGAGGTCGTCGACGACGACGGCACCACCTGGTCCTACGGCTACGACCTGATGGGCCGCAAGATCACGTCGACGGACCCCGACACGGGGACGACGAAGACGACGTACACGGACCTGGACCAGGTCGCCACGACCACCACGGCGCTCGGCACGGCCGACGAGAAGACACTCAGCTACACGTACGACATTCTCGGCCGCAAGACCGACATGTACGACGGCACGACGAAGGGCGCGGCGCACGAACTGGCCAAACGGACCTACGACTCGGTGGCCAAGGGCCAGCCGACGTCGGCGATCCGGTACGTCGGCGGCTCGTCCGGCAGCGCGTACATCAGCCAGACGGCCAAGCCCAAGAGCGTGCCCACGCCTTCGAAGCGCGGAACCGCGACGCTCCGGTGGGATCCTGACATGGGCTCCACGGGCCACGCCACCATCCGCGTGAACGCGCCCGGCCAGCCGCCGCTGGAGACGGAACAGGTGATCAACGGCGTCCCCGACATCAACGGTTCCTTCAGCGGTCAGCCCACCACCGCGGACATCGCCGAGGAACTCGGCCCCAACACCATCGAGCGCACCTTCGACCTCCCGGACGCCGCCGCCGCGCGGCAGGCGCAGGAGGACTCCATCGACGCGGAACTGGGTCCGTACGATGGAATCACCAACAGCTGCGTGACCTACTGTGTCGACATTCTGCGGGCCGGTGGTGTCGATATTCCGGCGGGTGGCAGAGGAATGGTCAGGTTGCAGCGAATGCTGGACGAATAGTCGGAGCATCCCGAAATTGACGTCGAAAATGAATGCTGGAGTGAATTCTGGTGCCCGAAGAAGACGAAAACCCGAATCGGATCCTCGCGGACATCATCGTCAGTAAGAAGGTCGGCGGTCTGCACCTTCGTCGGGTGGGCGAGATTCTGATCGCACGCGAGGAGATGAATCACTGGTTGTATGCGACCGGGCATCGAGAGCTCTCCGCGGACGAGCTCAGCGAGATCGTCGAACAGGTTTCGGAGCTTGAGGAGGCCTACATCCGGGCGTGGCGTGAAGGCGAGAACGCGGAGCGGCAGTGGTGGCTCTCCACGGGTTTGCCCAGGCTGGACACCGCGCTGCGAGAGGCGGCCGAATACTTCTCTGAGATCGGACGAAGGCAGAAGAACTGATGGGGCAGAAAACAACCGCGGCACGGCGTTCCGCGGGTACGCAGACCGTGCTGGACGTGCTTTTGCGCTGGACATGGATCAGACGCCGCACGCCCGCGCAGGACATCGAGGACTACGAGAACGGCCAGACGCTGCGGGTCGTGGGTTTCACGAAGAACATCGGCGGCGTGGACACGCGCTCCGTCGGCAAGGGCAAGAGCATCGCCCGACTGCGGCAGGGGTACCTACGGCTCGCCCCCGCGGAGGCTCCGGTCTGGAGCGACCGGCGCGGCGACCGCACCGCGACCCTGCACCCGCCGTTCCAGCTGAGGCTCACGGCCGAAAAGGTGCCGTTGGCGCACAAGTTCGACCGCTACGAACTCGTGGCCGCCGACGGGACGTACGACCTGGTGGTGCCGAAGATGGACGGGAAGCTGATACGGCACGTGTTGCTCTCGGCAGAGGGCGGCTGACACCGAGGGGCCATGTGCCGACGGTCCTGGTGGTGCCCCTCAGCACTCGATGATGTTCACCGCCAGCCCGCCCCGCGCCGTCTCCTTGTACTTCACGCTCATGTCCGCCCCGGTGTCCTTCATCGTCTTGATGACCTTGTCGAGGGACACCATGTGCGAGCCGTCCCCCCGCAGTGCCATCTTCGCCGCCGTGACCGCCTTCACCGCGGCCATGCCGTTGCGCTCGATGCAGGGGATCTGGACCAGGCCGCCGACCGGGTCGCAGGTGAGGCCCAGGTTGTGCTCCATGCCGATCTCGGCGGCGTTCTCGACCTGTTCGGGGGAGCCGCCGAGGACCTCGGCGAGGGCGCCCGCGGCCATCGAGCAGGCCGAGCCGACCTCGCCCTGGCAGCCGACCTCGGCACCCGAGATGGACGCGTTCTCCTTGAAGAGCATGCCGATGGCGCCCGCGGCGAGCAGGAAGCGGACCACGCCGTCCTCGTCCGCGCCGGGAACGAAGTTCATGTAGTAGTGCAGGACCGCGGGGATGATGCCGGCCGCGCCGTTCGTCGGGGCCGTCACCACGCGGCCGCCGGCCGCGTTCTCCTCGTTGACCGCCATCGCGTACAGCGTGATCCACTCCATGGAATGGGCCAACGCGTCGCCCTCCGCCCGCAGTTGACGGGCCGTCATGGCGGCGCGTCGGCGCACCCGCAGACCGCCGGGCAGGATGCCCTCCTGGGACATGCCCCGGGACACACAGGACCGCATCACGCGCCAGATCTCCAGCAGCCCGGCCCGGATCTCTTCCTCCGTGCGCCAGGCGCGCTCGTTCTCCAGCATCAGGGAGGAGATCGACAGACCGGTCTCCTTGGTCAGGCGCAGCAGCTCGTCACCCGTGCGGAAGGGGTACTTCAGCACCGTGTCGTCGAGCTTGATGCGGTCCTCGCCGACCGCGTCCTCGTCCACGACGAAGCCGCCGCCGACCGAGTAGTAGGTCTTGGACAGCAGTTCCGCGCCCGAGGCGTCGTACGCCCACACCGTCATGCCGTTCGCGTGGTACGGGAGGGCTTTACGGCGGTGCAGGACCAGGTCGTCGTCGAAGGAGAACGGGATCTCGCGCTCACCGAGCAGCTTCAGGACCCCCGTGGCCTTGATGCCCGCCACCCGGTCGTCCGCGCTCTCCACGTCCACCGTGCGCGGGGACGCCCCCTCCAGGCCGAGCAGCACCGCCTTCGGGGTGCCGTGGCCGTGGCCGGTCGCGCCCAGGGAGCCGTAGAGCTCGCAGCGGACCGAGGCGACGGCCGGCAGCAGGCTTTCCTTGCGCAGGCGGCGGGCGAACATGCGGGCCGCGCGCATCGGGCCGACCGTGTGGGAGCTCGACGGGCCGATGCCGATCGAGAACAGGTCGAAGACCGAGATGGCCACGGGAACTCCTTCACAAAGGGTGGGGGCACACGTCGTCGGGTGCCCCCACCGCGGAACTACTTGTTCAGGCCGGCGTACAGCGGGTGCTTGTCGGCGAGGGCCTTGACCCTGGCCTTCAGCGCCTCCACGTCGTACGACGGCTTCAGTGCCGAAGCGATCACGTCCGCCACCTCGGCGAAGTCCTCGGCCGTGAAGCCGCGGGTGGCCAGGGCGGGCGTGCCGATCCTGAGGCCCGACGTCACCATCGGCGGGCGCGGGTCGTTCGGGACGGCGTTGCGGTTGACCGTGATGCCGACCTCGTGGAGACGGTCCTCGGCCTGCTTCCCGTCCAGCTCGGACTCGCGCAGGTCGACGAGGATGAGGTGCACGTCGGTGCCGCCGGAGAGCACGTTGACCCCGGCCTCCCGGGCGTCGTCGGCCGTCAGACGCTCGGCGAGGATGCGCGCACCGTCCACCGTACGCCGCTGGCGCTCCTTGAACTCCTCCGAGGCCGCGACCTTGAAGGACACGGCCTTCGCCGCGATCACGTGCTCCAGGGGACCGCCCTGGAAGCCCGGGAAGACGGAGGAGTTCAGCTTCTTCGCGAACTCCTGCTTGGCGAGGATGATCCCGCCGCGCGGTCCGCCCAGCGTCTTGTGGGTGGTGGAGGTGACCACGTCCGCGTGCTCGACGGGGTTCGGGTGCAGCCCCGCGGCCACCAGGCCGGCGAAGTGCGCCATGTCGACCCACAGATACGCCTCGACCTCGTCGGCGATCCGGCGGAACTCCGCGAAGTCCAGCTGCCGCGGGTAGGCGGACCAGCCGGCGATGATCACCTTGGGCCGGTGCTCCTTGGCGAGCTTCTCCAGCTCGGCCATGTCGACCAGACCGGTCGCCGGGTCCACGTGGTACGCGACCACGTTGAACTGCTTGCCGGAGAAGTTCAGCCGCATCCCGTGGGTCAGGTGACCGCCGTGGGCGAGGTCGAGCCCGAGGATGGTGTCGCCGGGCTGGGCCAGCGCGAACAGGGCGGCCTGGTTCGCGGAGGCACCGGAGTGGGGCTGCACGTTGGCGTACTCGGCGCCGAACAGCTCCTTGACCCGGTCGATGGCGATCTGCTCGGCCACGTCGACGTGCTCGCAGCCGCCGTAGTAGCGGCGGCCCGGGTAGCCCTCGGCGTACTTGTTGGTGAGGACCGAGCCCTGGGCCTCCATGACCGCGAGCGGAGCGAAGTTCTCCGACGCGATCATCTCGAGGGTGGACTGCTGACGGTCCAGCTCGGAGTCGACCGCGGCGGCGATCTCCGGGTCGAGTTCGTGCAGGGGGGTGTTCAGTGCGGACATCGGGTGCGGACTCCTCAGCCGGCGGAAAAGGCGGTGTACTCGTCGGCGGAGAGCAGGTCGGCCGGCTCCTCCGTGACGCGTACCTTGAACAGCCAGCCGCCCTCGAACGGGGCGGAGTTGACCAGCGCCGGGTCGCTCACGACGTCCTCGTTGACCTCGGTGACCTCACCGGAGACGGGGGAGTACAGGTCGCTGACCGACTTGGTCGACTCCAGCTCGCCGCAGGTCTCGCCCGCGGTCACCGTGTCACCGACCTCCGGGAGCTGGACGAAGACGACATCGCCGAGCGCGTTGGCCGCGTGCTCCGTGATGCCGACCGTCGAGACGCCGTCCTCGGCGCCCGACAGCCACTCGTGCTCCTTGCTGTAACGCAGCTGCTGGGGGTTGCTCATGGCCTGAATTCTCCTGTACGCGAGGGAGTGCTGGGTGAAGGGGGACTGCGAAAGGCGTGCGTGAGCAGCGGCTCTGTGCTCAGCATCACTTACGGCGGCTACTTCTGGCGCTTGTAGAACGGCAGCGCCACGACCTCGTACGGCTCGTGGCTGCCCCGGATGTCCACGGCGACACCCGTCGTGCCCGGCGCGGCGTACATGGCGTCGACGTACGCCATCGCGATCGGCTTGCCCAGCGTGGGCGAGGGGGCGCCGGAGGTGACCTCGCCGACCACCTTGCCCTCGGCGACGACGGCGTACCCGGCGCGGGGGACCCGGCGGCCCTCGGCGATCAGGCCGACCAGGACGGGCGGCTCGTGGTTCGCGTGCTCCGCGGCCTCACGCAGGGCCGCGCGGCCCACGAAGTCACCCTCCTTGTCGAACTTCACGACCCGCCCGAGCCCGGCGTCGAAGGGGGTCAGCTCGCGGGACAGCTCATGCCCGTAGAGCGGCATGCCCGCCTCCAGCCGCAGCGTGTCCCGGCAGGACAGCCCGCAGGGGACGAGTCCGACGCCCTCGCCCGCCTTGCTCAGCGCCTGCCACAGCTCGACCGCGTGCTCCGGCTTCACGAACAGCTCGAAGCCGTCCTCCCCGGTGTACCCGGTGCGCGCGATCAGCGCGGGGACCCCGGCGACCGTGCCCGGCAGGTCGGCGTAGTACTTGAGGCCGTCGAGGTCGGCGTCGGTCAGGGACGCGAGGATCCCGGGGGACTCCGGACCCTGTACGGCGATCAGCGCGTACGCGTCCCGGTCGTCCCGCACCTCGGCGTCGAAGCCGGCCGCGCGCTCGGTCAGCGCGTCGAGGACGACCTGGGCGTTGGAGGCGTTGGCGACGACCATGTACTCGGTCTCGCCCAGCCGGTAGACGATCAGGTCGTCCAGGATGCCGCCGTCGGCCCGGCAGATCATGGTGTAGCGGGCCCGGCCGACGCCCACGGAGGCGATGTTGCCGACGAGGGCGTAGTTCAGCAGCTGGGCGGCCTGCGGTCCGGTCACGGTGATCTCGCCCATGTGGGAGAGATCGAACAGTCCGGCCTTCGTGCGCACCGCGTTGTGCTCGTCGCGCTCGGAGCCGTAGCGCAGGGGCATGTCCCAGCCGGCGAAGTCGGTCATCGTGGCGCCGAGGGAGCGGTGCAGGGCGTCGAGCGCGGTGTGCCGGGGTGCAGAACTGGTCATCGGACGGTCGTCTCCAGAATCCAAGGCATGACAGGCGAGGGCGTTCCTCCCCATCTGTCATCGGAACCTGAGAGGTTCGCCCTGATCACGAAGTGACCTCGGGCTTGCACCGTGGGTGGGGCCACCGACGTCGGTGGCCCGCTTTTCAGATGTGCCTCGCCCGCGCGGTAACGGGGCCTGAGAGATTCAAGGGAGGGACTTGCTCCTTCGGCGCCCGGGTACACGTACCCGGGACTCTCCCGCGCGGATTCAAGCGGCCGGTATGCAGTTGGCGCGGCCATCATTGCATGCCCCGGACGCCGAGGGCAGGGCCGCATCCGGCTCCTCCCTTTGTAACTGCCTTGTGGCGGTACGCATACAGAAACGCGAGAGATCATCCATTACCTTCTCTTTACGCTCGGTGGGGAGGGGAACCCCGATCCCGGAGGAGGACGATGACGGTGAACAGGACCACGGCGTACGCGACGACCTCGGCCATCGCGCTGCCCGAGCAGCCCGCGGTCCCGGCCGTCGAGGCCCGCCCGGTCGTCCGTGACCTGCGCGACCGCGCGGGCCGCAGTCCACACGCCCTGCTCTTCGGCCCGGGGGACCTCGTCGTCATCACCGGCCTGCCCGGCAGCGGCAAGTCCACGCTGATGAAGCGTGCGGTCCAGGGCGTCCGGATCGACTCCCAGGACACCCGTGACCGCTGGGACGGCCGGCTGTCCCGCTTACTGCCCTACGCCGTCTACCGCCCCCTGGTCCGGCTCGCGCACTACGCCGGGCTGCGCCGCGCCCTGCGCTCCGGCGAGGGAGTCGTCGTGCACGACTGCGGGACGCAGGCCTGGGTGCGGGGCTGGCTGGCCCGCGCGGCCCGGCGCCGGGGCGGCACCCTGCATCTGCTGCTGCTCGACGTCACGGCGGACACCGCGCTGGAGGGCCAGCGCGAGCGCGGCCGGGGCGTCTCGCGGTACGCCTTCCTGCGGCACCGGGGGGCCGCCGCCCGGCTCATCCGCTCCGTGGAGCGCGGTGACCTGCCCCAGGGCTGCGGTTCGGCGGTGCTGATCGACCGGGACGCGGCGGCCGTGCTGCGGCGGATCGGGTTCACGGGCTGAGGCGGGCGGGTTTCCCGGGCTGAGCCACCTTTGCGTCGCACCCGCTAGCCTTCAGCCACATCAGTAGCGGTTCACAGCAGGCGGTCAGACAGATGGACTTCCCGGCGGATCTTCCCGCGGACTTTCCAGGGCAGGCGCACCCACACCCCCATCCGCACGGCGGATGGCCCGGCAACGAGCTGGAGGAGGTGCTCTCGGCCTCCCTCGGCATGCCCTCGGCGGGCGGCCGGATCATCGAGGTGCTCGGCCGCAGCTTCGTCTGGATCCCCCTGCCGAACGGCGGCGGTCCGCACAGCGGCCCCCTCGACCTGCCGACCCTGGAGATCGGGGGCCAGGCGTTCGTCCCGGTCTTCAGCTCCGAGGAGCAGTTCCGCCAGGTCGTCGGCAGCCATCTCTCGTACACCATCGCCCCGGCGGTCGAGTTCGCCCGGGGTCTGCCCCCGCACGTGGGCATCGCGGTGAACCCCGACGGCGTGGTCGGCGTCCCCCTCCCGCCCGCCGCCGTCGCCGACCTGTGCCGGGTGGGCCGCACTCCGCTGGACGGGCCGAACACCGGTGGCCGGGTCAAGCTCTACGAGCCGGACTGGCAGGACGACCCGGTCGACTTCCTGGCGGCCGCGTCCGCCGAGTTCGCGGCCACCGGAGTGGTCCTCACGGCCCGCCGCTGCCTGGCCGCCATCGAAACGGCCGAGCCGGTCATGTTCGTGGGCGTGGAACTCTCCCAGTGGGAGGGCGACCTGCGCACCCTGCCGATGGACGCCCTCGGCCGGGCCCTCGGGCACACCCCGGTGCGGTGGCCGGTCAACCTGGTCCTGCTGGACGTGGCGGACGACCCGGTGGGCCACTGGATGCGCGAGCAGGTCCGGCCCTTCTACCTGCACGGTCACTAGACCTGCTGTCAGGGGCGCCACACGCGCCCCGCACCGCCGACGGTCAACAAGCCCCGACCCGGTAGGCGCTTAAGCTGTTCCCATACCTGGGGCAACCTTCAAGAAGGGGCGGCACAACGTGAGCGGCGCCAGCGGAACCGGCACCACGACCGGCCAGGTCGAGCACATGCTGCGCCAGGTGACGCCCGGGCGCTACGACGCCTACGAGGCCTTGCTCAAGGCACTCGCCAGCCCCGGCTCCGGCCAGATCTGGATGCTCCTGTGGCACGGCCAGTCCGGCTCCCCGGACGCCCAGTACGGAAACATGGAGGTCGGCGGCTACGGCTACGCCCCCTGTGTGACCTCGGCCCAGGAGCTGAGCGCCAGTGGCTGGAACCGTTCGTACGAAGTGGTCGACGGCATCGACGTGGCCCGCACGCTCTATCCCGACCACTACGGTCTCTGGCTCAACCCGCACGCCCCCGGCGGCGGCGTCGGCATCCCCTGGCTCGACCTGCGCCGCATCGCCACCGGCCTGGAGCGCCAGCCCGCGGGGCCGCTCCGGCTCTCCGAACCCGGCATCGAGATCCCCCAGTTCTACGCCCTGCTGGTGCAGAACGCCCACCGCACCCCGGCGGTCCGTTCGCTGCGCCGCGCCTGGGTGCAGCCGGCGCTCGGGGCGCCGTATCTGGCCATCGGCCTGGACGTGTACGACACCAGCCCCTCGGCCGTGGACTCGGTGCGCGCGATGATGCAGCAGTCGATCGGCGCCGTCCCGGACGGGCTGCCGGTGTCGACCGTGGCGATGTCCGACGAGTACGACCCGGTGGCGCTGTGGATGCGCGCCGGCGCCCGTCCGTTCTACGACCGCGAGGCCCACGGATCGCCCGCCCAGTCGCCGGCAGCCGGGTACGGCTACCCACCGGCCCGCGGCGGCTACTGAGAGCAATGACAAGCGTTCGGCTCGTTTACATAACGGCCACATTTCTTCGCGCGTAGATAGCGGCGGATCGTCGCGAAGATCTCTTATTGTGCTGTTTTGTCCCAACTGGCATGCGTCCGGGGTGTGTTACCCGCTGTTCGGATAACGGAATCCCTCGTACTGCATCACGGTTACGCATACTTTCCTCGCCAGGCCTGGCGGGTGATCGCAGCGAAGCTGAAGACTCCCCAGGCAGACGCAGGATCAGACGTTCCTGCGAGCTGAGCAAGTCGACAAAGCCGTAATCCACGGCAGGTGTAGGCCGGTCACCACCGGCGAGAGGGGTCGGGTCACTGTGACCGCACCGATCGAGACCACCGGGGCGCAGGCCGAGGCGCAGCCGGAGGCTGTCCTCGTCGGCGTCGACAAGGGGCAGATCGAGGGCCGTTCCCTGGGGCAGATCGCCTGGTCCCGGTTCAAGAAGGACAAGGTGGCGGTCGCCGGTGGCGTGATCGTCATCCTGCTGATCCTGCTCGCGGTGCTCTCCCGGCCCATCCAGGCCATGTTCGGGCTGGACCCGAACGCCCTGCACCAGGATCTGATCGACCCGAACACCTCGCTGCCCAAGGGCGACTTCGGCGGCATGAGCTGGTCGCACCCGCTCGGTGTGGAGCCGAAGTTCGGCCGCGACATCGCGACCCGCATCCTCGAGGGCTCCTGGGTGTCGCTGGTCGTCGCCTTCGGCGCCACGATCCTGTCCAACACGATCGGCGCCGTGCTCGGCGTGGTCGCCGGCTACTACGGCGGACGGGTCGACACGATCATCAGCCGGCTGATGGACACCTTCCTGGCGTTCCCCCTCCTGCTGTTCGCCATCGCCATCTCGGCCACGCTCCAGGGCGGCGCCTTCGGCCTTGAGGGTCTGCCGCTGCACATCAGCGTGCTGATCTTCGTCATCGGCTTCTTCAACTGGCCCTACCTGGGCCGCATCGTGCGAGGCCAGACCCTGGCCCTGCGCGAGCGGGAGTTCGTCGACGCCTCGCGCGGGATGGGGGCCAGGGGGCCGTACATCCTCTTCCGGGAGCTGCTGCCGAACCTCGTCGGCCCGATCATCGTCTACTCGACGCTGCTCATCCCGACCAACATCCTCTTCGAGGCGTCGCTGAGCTTCCTCGGCGTCGGCATCCAGCCTCCCCAGGCCTCCTGGGGCGGCATGCTCAACCAGGCCGTCGACTTCTACCAGGTCGACCCGCAGTTCATGATCGTGCCTGGTCTGGCCATCTTCGTGACCGTCCTGGCGTTCAACCTGCTCGGCGACGGTCTCCGCGACGCTCTCGACCCGCGCAGCCGCTGACCCGCGACCGCGGTGAGAGTTCACAAGATTTCCGACAATTGAAGGGGAAGCAGACCATCATGCGAAGGTCAGCGCTGGCCGCAGTGGCGGCCATCGGCAGTGCGAGCCTGTTGCTCTCGGCTTGCAGCAAGGCCGATGACAACGGTGGAGACGGGAACAAGTCGGCTGGGGCCAACGCAGCGACCAAGGGTGTCGTCAACGCCTCCACCCAGAAGGGTGGGACGGTCACGTACGAGTACTCCGACGTCCCGGACTCCTTCGACCCCGGCAACACGTACTACGCCTACATGTACAACCTCAGCCGGCTGTACGCCCGCCCGCTGATGACCTTCAAGCCCGGTCCGGGCGAGGAGGGCAACACCCTGGTCCCGGACCTCGCCGAGAAGGCGGGCCAGCCGAGCGACGGCGGCAAGACCTGGACGTACAAGATCCGCTCCGGCCTGAAGTACCAGGACGGCACCGCGATCACCTCGAAGGACGTCAAGTACGCCGTCGAGCGCTCCAACTTCGCGCGTGACGTGCTCTCCCTCGGCCCGAACTACTTCCAGCAGTTCATGGAGGGTGGCAAGGCCTACAAGGGCCCGTACAAGGACAAGAGCGCCGAGGGCCTGAAGTCCATCGAGACGCCGGACGACACCACGATCGTCTTCAAGCTCAACCGTCCCTTCCAGGAGTTCGACTACCTGGTCGCGACGCCGCAGACGGCTCCGGTGCCGAAGGCCAAGGACACCGGCATCGACTACGTCAAGAGCATCGTGTCCTCGGGCTCGTACAAGTTCCAGAGCTACGACGAGGGCAAGCAGGCCGTCCTCGTCAAGAACGAGAACTGGGACCCGAAGACCGACCCGCTGCGCAAGCAGTACCCGGACAAGATCGTCGTCAAGCTCAAGGTCAACGCCGAGACGATCGACCAGGACGTCCAGGCCGGTGACGCGATCGACCTCGGCGGTACCGGTGTCCAGGCCGCGACCCAGGCGAAGGTCGTCAACGACGCCAACCTGAAGTCCAACACGGACAACACCTACGGTGGCCGTCTGGTCTACATGGCGATCAACAACCAGGTCGCGCCGTTCAACAAGGTCGAGTGCCGCAAGGCCGTCGAGTACGCCGTCGACAAGGTCTCCGTGCAGACCGCCGAGGGCGGCCCGATCCGCGGTGACATCGCCACCACCGTCCTGCCGCCCGACATCACCGGCTACGCGAAGGCCGACGTCTACGCGACCACCGGCAACAAGGGTGACGTCGCCAAGGCCAAGGAGCAGCTGAAGGCCTGCGGCAAGACGTCGATCAACACCAACATCTCGGCGCGCAGCGACCGCCCGCAGGAGATCGACGCGGCCACCGCGATCATCGCCTCGCTGAAGAAGGTCGGCATCAACGCCAGCCTGAAGCAGTACCCGTCGGGCAAGTACTTCACCGACTACGCGGGTGTGCCGACGTTCGACAAGAAGCAGAACATCGGCCTGCACATGATGCAGTGGGGTGCCGACTGGAACTCCGGTTACGGCTTCCTCCAGCAGATCCTGCACGGTGACGCGATCGGCGCGTCCGGCAACACCAACCTCTCGTATCTGAACGACAAGCAGATCAACGAGATGCTGGAGAAGGCCATCGCCACCGAGGACGACACCGCGCGCAACGCCCTGTACGGGCAGATCGACAAGCGTGCGATGGACCTCGCGGCGCTGGTCCCGCTGACCTACTTCAAGGTCCTGCTGTACCGTCCGGCGGGCTTCACCAACCTGGTGTCCACGGCGGCCTTCAGCGGTCAGTACGACTACCTCAACATCGGCACGACCAAGAAGTAGCCCCGGAAGGCAGGTGAAGGCATTGGTGCCCGTGGGCCTCGCGGCCCGCGGGCACCAGCGCCGGTCCCCGTGATCTCGTACATCCTCCGTCGGACGTTCGCGGCAGTGATCCTGCTGCTGGTCGTCACCGCGGTCACCTTCGCGATCTTCTTCCTGCTGCCGCGGATGGCCGGCCAGACCGCCGACCAGCTCGCGCAGCAGTACATCGGAAAGAGTCCGACGAAGGCCGACATCGCCGCGGTCAAGCAGAACCTCGGTCTGGACGAGCCCCTGTATGCCCAGTACTGGCACTTCATCAAGGGGATCGTGTCCGGCGCCACCTACAACCTGGGCCCCACGACGGCGCACTGTGACGCGCCGTGCTTCGGCTACTCCTTCAAGAACCACGTGGCGGTCTGGCCGCAGCTCACCTCACGCCTTCCGGTGACCGTCTCGCTGGCCGCCGGTGCGGCCGTGCTGTGGCTGGTCTCCGGTGTGGTGATCGGCGTGATCTCCGCCCTCAAGCCCCGCAGCTTCTTCGACCGCACCTTCATGGGTGTCGCGCTCGCCGGTGTCTCGCTGCCCATGTTCTTCACGGGCAACCTGGCACTGCTGCTCTTCACCTACCAGTGGCCGATCTTCGGGCGGACCTATGTGCCGTTCACCGAGAACCCGGCCCAGTGGGCCAACACGCTCTTCCCGGCCTGGTGCTCGCTCGCCCTGCTGTACTCCGCCATCTACGCGCGGCTGACCCGCTCGGGGATGATGGAGACGATGAACGAGGACTTCATCCGCACGGCCCGCGCCAAGGGCCTGCGGGAGCGCAACGTCGTGACCCGGCACGGGCTGCGGGCCGCGCTGACCCCGATCATCACCGTCTTCGGCATGGACCTCGGTCTGCTGCTCGGCGGCGCCGTGATCACCGAGACGGTGTTCTCGCTGCCCGGCATCGGCCAGTACGCGGTGCAGGGCATCACCGACAACGACCTGCCCCCGATCCTCGGCGTCACCCTGCTCGCCGCCTTCTTCGTCGTGATCGCAAATCTCCTGGTGGACCTGTTGTACGCCGCCGCCGACCCGCGGGTGAGGCTCTCGTGACCGAACTCTCCAAGACCGGTGCCGCCCTGGGCGAGCCGGCTCCGGGGAACGCCCCCGACGCCTTCCTCGCGGTCCGCGACCTCAAGGTGCACTTCCCGACCGACGACGGACTGGTCAAGTCCGTGGACGGGCTCAGCTTCCAGGTGGAGAAGGGCAAGACCCTCTGCATCGTGGGCGAGTCGGGCTCCGGCAAGTCGGTGACCTCGCTGGCCATCATGGGCCTGCACCGGCTCGGCGCGCGCGGCAAGAACGTCCAGATGTCCGGCGAGATCTGGCTGGACGGCAAGGAACTGGTCTCCGCCGACCCGGACGAGGTGCGCCGGCTGCGCGGCCGCGAGATGGCGATGATCTTCCAGGACCCGCTGTCCGCGATGCACCCGTACTACACGATCGGCAGCCAGATCGTGGAGGCGTACCGGGTCCACAACGACGTCAGTAAGAAGGTCGCGCGCAAGCGGGCCGTCGAGATGCTCGACCGGGTCGGTATCCCCGAGCCGGACAAGCGCGTCGACGGCTACCCGCACGAGTTCTCCGGCGGTATGCGCCAGCGCGCGATGATCGCCATGGCGCTGGTCAACAACCCCGAGCTGCTCATCGCGGACGAGCCGACGACCGCCCTCGACGTCACCGTCCAGGCGCAGATCCTCGACCTGATCCGGGATCTGCAGAAGGAGTTCGGCTCCGCGGTCGTCCTCATCACCCACGACCTGGGTGTGGTCGCCGAGATCGCCGACGACGTCCTGGTGATGTACGGCGGCCGGTGCGTGGAGCGCGGCAGCGTCGACGACGTCTTCGAGCGCCCGCAGCACCCGTACACCTGGGGCCTGCTGGGCTCGATGCCGCGCATCGACCGGGAGACCTCCGAGCGGCTCATCCCCGTCAAGGGCCAGCCGCCGAGCCTCATCAACGTCCCCTCGGGCTGCGCCTTCCACCCCCGCTGCCCGTACGCGGACATCCCCAAGGGCGATGTCACCCGTACCGTGCGCCCGGAGCTCCAGCAGGTCGGCGGCGGGCACTTCTCCGCCTGCCACCTCTCGCCGGAGGACCGCACGCGGATCTGGACCGAAGAGATTGCGCCGAAGCTGTGAGTGAGACGAAGAAGACGGATGCGGACGTGACGACCGCCCCCGCCGAGCGCGAGGTGCTGCTCAGGGTCGAGGGCCTCCAGAAGCACTTCCCGATCCGCAAGGGCGTCCTCCAGCGCCAGGTCGGCGCCGTCAAGGCGGTCGACGGCATCGACTTCGAGGTGCGCAAGGGCGAGACCCTCGGCGTGGTCGGTGAGTCGGGCTGCGGCAAGTCGACCATGGGCCGGGTCATCACCCGTCTCCAGGAACCGACCGGCGGCTCGATCCACTTCGAGGGCCAGGACATCACACGGCTGAACGCGGCCGGGATGCGCCCGCTGCGGCGGGACATCCAGATGATCTTCCAGGACCCGTACGGCTCTCTGAACCCCCGGCACACCATCGGCGGCATCGTCTCGGCGCCGTTCCGTCTCCAGGGCGTGGAGCCCGAGGGCGGGGTGAAGCGGGAGGTCCAGCGCCTGCTGGAGCTGGTGGGCCTCAGCCCCGAGCACTACAACCGCTACCCGCACGAGTTCTCGGGAGGCCAGCGCCAGCGCATCGGCATCGCGCGCGCACTGGCCCTGAAGCCGAAGCTGGTGGTCGCGGACGAGCCGGTCTCGGCCCTCGACGTGTCGATCCAGGCCCAGGTCGTGAACCTGATGGACGACCTCCAGGAGGAGCTCGGCCTCACGTACGTGATCATCGCGCACGACCTGTCCGTCGTACGGCACGTCTCGGACCGCATCGCGGTGATGTACCTCGGCAAGATCGTCGAACTCGCCGACCGCACCTCGCTGTACGAGGCGCCGATGCACCCGTACACCAAGGCCCTGATGTCGGCGGTCCCGGTGCCGGACCCCAAGCGCCGGGGCGCCAAGTCCGAGCGCATATTGCTGCGCGGCGACGTCCCGTCCCCGATCTCCCCGCCCTCCGGCTGCCGCTTCCACACGCGGTGCTGGAAGGCGACGGAGATCTGCAGGACGACGGAGCCGCAGCTCGTCGAGCTGCGTCCCGGTCAGCGCGTGGCCTGCCACCACCCCGAGAACTTCGCGGACCAGGCCCCGCAGGACACCGTGCTCCTGTCGGTCGCCAAGGAGGCGGCCGAACTGGTCGCCGAGGAGGTCCTGGCCGAGTCGGCGGAGACGTCGGCGGCGGTGGCGGCTCAGGTGGGGTCCGCGCAGGTGACCGATGCCGAGGCTGCCGCGGAAACGGCGGAGCAGCCGGAGCCGGAGGCCGCGGCGGACGTGGAGGCCACGGCTGCGAAGACGGGCCCGGGCGCCAGGACCGCTCCCACGGCACCGTTGAAGACCGGCGAGGCGACCACGGAACCGGAAGCCGACCGTCAGGAGTCAACCGACAAGTAACGCATGACGAGTTGGCAAAGTCATGCACATGCCCGAACGGGAGAGTGAAGAGTCGTCCGTGTCCGACTGATCGGCACACGCTCGAAAGGGACGGCTCATGAAACTCTCCCGTTCGGCACGCTTAGGAGCCACCGTCACCGCGGTGGCTTCCTTCTTTGTCATCGCGGCCGCCCCGGGCCCGAAACCCGGCGCCCCCGGCATCGGCGACCCCTACTTCCCGAATCTCGGCAACGGCGGCTTCGACGCCCGCCACTACACGCTCGACGTGGCGTACAACCCGGACACCGACCGTCTGGACGGCCGTACGACACTCACCGCCCGGGCCACCCAGAACCTCTCGTCCTTCGACCTGGACCTCCAGAAGTTGCAGGTCACCAGAGTCGAAGTGAACGGCAGACGCGCCCAGTTCACCCGCGACGGCGACGAGATACGCATCACCCCGCGCCAATCCCTGCGCAAGGGCCACGACTTCACGGTCGCCGTCACCTACGGCGGTGTCCCCGAACCCCTCAGCGGCCCCATCGTCTTCGGCTCCGACTACGGCTGGATGAAGACCCCCGACGGCGTCTTCGTCGCCTGTGAACCCAACGCCGCCTCCACCTGGTTCCCGTCCAGCGACCACCCTGCCGACAAGGCCACCTACGACATCCGCATCAGGACGCCGAAGGGCCTGACCGCGGTCTCCAACGGCCGGCTCGTGTCGACGTACGACAAGGGTGGCTCGACGTACACGCACTGGCGTGAGAAGAAGCCGATGGCGACCTACCTCGCGACCGCCACCATCGGGAAGTTCGACGTCCGCACCGGGAAGACCCCCGGCGGCATCCCCATCTACACGGCCATCGACCCCGTGCTGGAGAACAGCAACAACGTCGACGTGTACGGCGTGACGGCCGAGGCCACCGACTACTGGTCGCAGGTCTTCGGGCCGTACCCCTTCGAGGAGACCGGCGCGATCGTCGACGACATGCCGCAGGCGGGGTTCTCGCTGGAGGTGCAGTCGAAGCCCGTGTACTCGGCGGTGCGCAACGAGACGACGATCGTGCACGAGCTGGCCCACCAGTGGTTCGGGGACAGCGTCTCCGTCGCGCACTGGAAGGACATCTGGCTCAACGAGGGCTTCGCCACCTACGCCCAGTGGCTGTGGGCCGAGCACAAGGGCACCCGCAGCGCCCACGACTCGTTCCTCGCCGGCTACGACTCCCGCCCCGCCGACAACCCCTTCTGGCAGATCACCGTCGGTGACCCGCAGCGCGACACGATGTTCGCGTCCGCGGTCTACCAGCGCGGCGCGATGACCCTCCAGATGCTGCGCGAACGGATCGGCGACAAGGCGTTCTTCGAGCTGCTGCCGGCCTGGACGAAACTCCACCGCTACGGCAACGCCGACACCGCCGACTTCATCCGCCTCGCGGAGAAGGTCAGCGGACAGCAGCTGGACGACCTGTTCCGCACCTGGCTGTTCACGACGGGCAAACCCGCCCGGTAGCTGCCCCTGCGCAAGAATGCGGTGTGCTCCAGCAACTGTTCAGTCCCTCCGTCCAGCACACGCTCGACCTCGTCGGCATCTTCGTGTTCGCCATCTCCGGCGCGCTGCTGGCCGTCCGCAAGAACTTCGACGTCTTCGGCATAGCCGTCCTCGCCGAGGTCACCGCGCTGGGCGGAGGGCTGTTCCGGGACCTGATCATCGGCGCGGTACCGCCCGCCGCCTTCACGGACCTCGGCTACTTCATCACCCCGCTGCTCGCCGCCCTCCTGGTCTTCTTCCTGCATCCGCACGTGGAGCGCATCCAGGTCGGCGTGAACGTCTTCGACGCGGCAGGCCTCGGCCTGTTCTGCGTCGCCGGGACGACGAAGGCGTACGAGTACGGGCTCGGCCTCACCCAGTCCGCGACCCTGGGCCTGGCCACCGCCGTCGGCGGCGGCGTCCTCAGGGACGTGCTCGCCAACGAGGTGCCCTCGCTGCTGCGCTGGGACCGCGACCTGTACGCGGTCCCGGCGATCGTCGGCGCCACCATGGCCGCCCTGTGCATCCGCTACGACGTCCTCAGCCCGGTCACGAGCGGGCTGGCGGCTCTCACGGCTTTCGTACTGCGCCTGCTCGCGATGCGGTTCCACTGGCGAGCTCCGCGGGCGTGGAACCGACGGTCGACCGTGCGTGAGGAGTAGCGCCCGCCCGGCCGTGCAGCAGCCCCATCTCCTCGGTCAGCCAGCGGAACGCCGGGACCACCTGCGGCATCCACAGCTTCATGTTGTGGCCGCCGGCGCTCTTCGGGATGTAGACGACGTGCACGGTGGTCGGCGCCTTCGCGATCTGTCGGAGGCCCACGGCCGCCTCGTAGCCGTCACCGGGCTGACCGGACTCGTAGAGCGCGATCGCGGGCGGGGTGCGGGCCTCGCGCAGCAGCAGATAGGGATTGTTGGCGCGGCGCAGGGCGGGGGTCTCGGCGGCCAGTGAAGTGCGTTCGCCGATCGGGTCGTTGTAGCCGGACATGCTGACCGCGGCCCGGTAGCGGTCGGGGTGGGCGACGGCGAGCTTCGTCGCGCAGTGCCCGCCCGCCGAGTACCCGGCGGCGGCCCAGCCCGCCGGCCCGGACAGCGCGCGGAAGTTGTCCGTGACCATCTTCGGCACGTCGACGCTGAGCCAGGTGTCGGCGTTGACCGTGCCGGTGATGTTGGCGCACCCGGTGTCGACCCCGGCCAGCAGGTTCATGCGCGGGGCGACCAGGATGAACGGCGCCACGCTGCCGTCCCGCATCAGCGGCCGGAGCTGGTCGACCGCGTGCAGCGACCCGAACCAGGCCTTCGCCGAGCCCGGATAGCCCGACAGCAGCTCCACCACCGGGAACTTGTGGTGCCGGTAGGCGGGTTCGCCGTACTGCGGCGGCAGCCAGACGTAGACCTCGGCGTTCACTCCCGAGACCCGGCCCTCGAGCTGGGTGATCCGCACGCCCTTCATGCCCGGTCCGGAGACGCTGGTGAAGTGCTGCTTCACCTTGGGCAACCGTTTCAGCGAGATGCCGCCGGTGCCGTCGGCGCCCAGGTTCGCGGCCTGCTGGACGTGGTTGCCGGTGCCGAGCAGGTCGGCCCAGTTGTCGTACAGGTTGTTCTGGTTGTTGACCAGCACGAAGACGAGGCCGACGGCCGTGCCCTGGGCGAACAGCACCATGAGTACGCGGGCGACGGCGCGTGCCATCCGAGGGCCCCGCAGCCGCGACCACAGGGCGAGCGGCAGGACGAGGGCGACGACGGACAGCACGATCAGCGTGTAGAGGAACGCGGTCCCGGTGAGGCTCATGTCCCAGTAGAGGGGGATGCCGGGACATCGGTTTATGGACGAGTACGGACCCTTACCGAGAACTAGGGCGGGTCTCACCTGAGGTGACACGGCCGGGAGGCGAGGAAAAAGCTACCGCTTAGTAGTTGGTTGTTGTACCGTTCAGGCATGCCAGAAGCAGCCTCCGCCACGCGCGCCACGATCGGGGACAGCGAGTTCGACCGGGACACCGCGGTCACCCGCCGTGCGCCCGGCGTCTACGACATCGACCTCTCCGCGGGCTGGACGATCATCAGCGCCGTCAACGGCGGCTACCTCCTGGCCGTCCTGGGCCGCGCCCTCGCGGACGCCCTGCCGCACGCCGACCCGTTCACGATCTCCGCGCACTACCTGACAGCGTCCCGGCCCGGACCGGCGGTGATCCGCACGGACGTGGTCCGCGCCGGCCGCACCCTCTCCACCGGCCAGGCCTCGCTCTTCCAGTACGACGACGAGGGCAGGGAGGTCGAGCGCATCCGCGTCCTCGCCTCCTACGGAGACCTCGATGCCCTCCCCGACGACGTCCGTACGACGGCCGAGCCGCCCGTCTTCCCGCCGATGGACCAGTGCTTCGGCCCCCAGGACGGCCCCGCCCCCGTCGAGGGCAGCTCCGCCCTCACCGACCGGCTGATGCTCAAGCTGGACCCGTCCACCCTCGGCTGGGCCGTCGGCGCGCCCTCCGGCAGGGGTGAGATGCGGTCCTGGTTCGGGCTCGCCGACGGCCGGGACGCCGACCCCCTCTCGCTGCTCCTCGCGGTGGACGCGCTGCCGCCCACGGCCTTCGAGATCGGCCTCAAGGGCTGGGTGCCGACGGTCGAGCTGACCGTCCATGTCCGCTGCCGCCCGGCCCCCGGCCCCCTCCGCGTCTCCATCACCACCCGCAACCTCGCCGGGGGCTTCCTGGAGGAGGACGCCGAGGTCTGGGACAGCGAGGACCGACTGGTCGCACAGTCGCGGCAGTTGGCGCGGGTCCGGCTGGGCTGAGCGTCCGCCCCCTCGCTGTCGCGCTGACGGGCGGCGAGGCCCGCCAACTCCTGCAGTTCTCCGACCGGGTGGAGGTCCTCTCGCCGCCCGAGGTGCGCGAGGAGGTGGCCCGCGTGGCCGCTTCCGTCACGGACCTGTACCAGCGAGCAGATCAGCGATCCGTGCGGAACCCCGGCTCGGAGCGGCTGTTTTAGCCGCGCTTTGCCTGGCGCACAGGCAGGGGACAGGCCCAACTCAACGCAGCCTCAGGGGCCGTTGCGAGAGTTCGCGGCCTCAGGACTTCCTCATCCTCCCTGGAGCTGTCTCTCATGAAGCGTGTGCGTCTCCTCCCCGCCGTGGCCCTGCTGGCGCTCTCGCCCCTCGCCCTGGTGGCCTGCGGCTCGGGCGACTCGTCGTCCACCTCGAACAGCGGCACCTCGGGGCAGCAGAACTGTCAGGCCCCCACCGGAAGGGCCTCCGGGATGCCGAGCGGTGCCCCCTCGGGCGCGCCCACCGGCAACCCGAGCGCGCGGCCGTCCGGCGCCCCCAGCGGCAACCCCTCCGGCATGCCGAGCGGCGGCCCCGGCGGCGGGGGTGGTCAGGGCGGCCCCGGCGGCGGCATGGGCGGCTGCGGTGGACCCGGCGGTGCGGGCGGCGCGGCCCCGAGCGGTGCTCCGAGCGGCGCCCCGACCGCGGTGGCGAGCGCGTCGGCGACGAAGAGCTGACATGGCGTAGGACGCCGTACGGCAGGGGCGGCACTCCCGGTGAACGGGGGTGCCGCCCCTGTGTGTCGCCCTTGCCTCGACGGCCTCTTGCCTCGACGGGGCCTAATCCAGCCAGTGTTCGCGGCCGATGCTGATCAGTCGCAGCTGGCGCTCCGCCACCTGGCAGACGCGCTCCCGTTCCTCCGAGGGCGCCTCCAGGGCCTCCAGGAACAGTGAGGCCGTGATCAGCATCTGGTCGACGTAGAGGTTGGCCAGCATCAGCAGGTCGTCGTCGCTCCACCCCCGCGCCACCGGGTCCTTGGCCAGTTCGTCCTTCACCTCCTGCCCGAACCGGGCCAGTTGGTCCCGGATGGCCTCCCGGACCGGCTGCACACCGCCATGTCGCTCGCGGGCGATGAAACGGACGTGAGCGGGGTACGCGTCAACATGGTCGGCGATCAACTCGATGGCGCGCTTGATGCGTTGGCCGTGGTCGTCGGCCGTGGACACCGTCGTCCGGATCATCGGGTGCAGGCTGCCCAACGCCTCCTCGACCAGAGCCACACCCAGGTCCGCGGTGGAGCGGAAGTGCCGGTAGAAGGCGGTCGGCGCGACGCCGACGGCACGCGTGACCTCGCGCAGGCCGAGGCTGCTCAGGCTCTGCTCCTCCAGCAGGGCCAACGCCGCGTCCAGGAGCGCCTGTCGGGTCTTCTGCTTCTGTGCCTGCCGGATGCCGAGGGTGTGACTCATGTCATCCAGTTAACAACTGTTCTCCGTAATTGGAAAGCCGTACGACGCGCTAGACTCCGGGAGTCAGTGAACAACTGTAACCACAACTGTTCACCCAAACGTAACGACAGCCGAATCGGAGGGGGATCCGTCCCATGCTGTTCCTCGTCGCCGCACTCATGCTGCTCGGCGTCGTCCTGGGCACCGTCGCCCACGCGCCGTTCACCTTCACCGCCGTCGCCGCCGTCGTGATCGCCGTCTGGCTGGGCGTCTTCGCGCTCCGCGAGCGTCACGCCCGCCGCCGCACCCCGTCCCACTGACCGCCGCCCACCGACCCCAGGAGCACTGATCACCATGCAGCTCACCGCGCAGGCCACCCCCCGTACCGGTGCGCGCGACGCCGACGGCATGGCCGTGGCGTCCTTCATCCTCGGCCTCGTCGGCCTTCTCGTCCTCAACGTCTTCCTCGGCCCCATCGCCATCGTCCTGGCCTCGGTCGCCCTGTGGCGCGGCACCGCCCGCCGCGGCCGCGCCTACCTGGGCCTCGGTCTCGGAGTGGCCGACCTCCTGGTCCTGGTGGCCTTCATGCAGCTGGACAACACGCCGTCCTGGAGCTTCTGAGTCCGCCGGCAGCGGCCGGTCCTGGCCTGAGGGTGCTGACCCGCGACCCGTAGAATCGGCGTCACCATGGCATACCTCGACCACGCCGCGACCACCCCGATGCTCCCCGAGGCGGTCGAGGCACTCACCGCGCACCTCGGCGCCACCGGCAACGCCTCTTCCCTCCACGCCTCCGGCCGCAAGGCCCGCCGCACGGTCGAGGAATCCCGCGAGACGCTCGCGGAGGCGCTCGGCGCCCGGCCCAGCGAGATCGTCCTCACCTCCGGCGGCACGGAGGCGGACAACCTCGCCGTGAAGGGCCTGTACTGGTCCCGGCGCGACGCGGACCCCGCAAGGACGCGGGTCCTCGCCAGCCCCGTCGAACACCACGCCGTCCTCGACGCCGTCCACTGGCTCGGCGAACACGAGGGCGCCACCGTCGAGTACCTCCCCGTCGACAAGCACGGCCGGGTCCACCCCGACGCCCTGCGCGAGGCCATCGTCCAGAACCCCGACGACGTCGCCCTGGCCACCGTCATGTGGGCCAACAATGAGATCGGCACCCTCATGCCGGTCCGCGAACTCGCCGACGTCGCCGCCGAGTTCGGCGTCCCGCTGCACGCCGACGCGGTGCAGGCCTTCGGTCAGGTCCCCGTCGACTTCACCGCCTCCGGCCTCGCCGCGATGACGGTGTCGGGCCACAAGATCGGCGGCCCCTACGGCATCGGCGCGCTCGTCCTCGGCCGTGAGTGGACCCCCGTCCCCGTCCTGCACGGCGGCGGCCAGGAGCGCCACGTCCGCTCCGGCACCCTCGACGTCCCCGCCATCGCCTCCTTCGCGGTGGCCGGCCGCCTCGCCGCCGAACAGCGCGAGTGGTTCGAGATCGAGATCGGCGCCCTGCGCGACGCCCTGGTCGAGGCGGTCCGTACGGCGGTCCCGGAAGCGATCCTCGGCGGCGACCCGGCACCGGGAGGCCGACTTCCGGCCAACGCCCACTTCACCTTCCCCGGCTGCGAGGGCGACTCCCTGCTCCTGCTCCTGGACGCCCAGGGCATCGAGTGCTCCACCGGCTCCGCCTGCACCGCGGGCGTCGCCCAGCCCAGCCACGTCCTGCTGGCCACCGGCACCGACCCCGACCTGGCCCGCGGCACCCTGCGCTTCTCCCTCGGCCACACCTCCACCGAGGCGGACGTCGAGGCGGTCGCCAAGGCCATCGGCCCGGCGGTGGAACGCGCCCGCGCGGCGGGGCTGACGTAACGCCCCCGGCGAGGCCGTTGATGATGTCCAGCAGCACGGTGTCGCCCTTGGTCCACTTCGGCGTGGGGCCGAGGAACGACTGGTCGCAGCCCGCGGTGGTGCTGGTGACGCCGCTGAGCACCTCGGCGGTGCCGGTCCGCGCCGCCGGCGTGAAGGTGGTCGTGCCGCCGGAAGGTGGTAGCTAGGCGGAGGCACTCCGCGCCCTGCGCACCAGCTTCATGTACCGGTCCCAGTCCCAGTGTTCGCCCGGGTCGGTGTGGTCCGTCCCCGGCACCTCCACATGGCCGATGACGTGCTCCCGGTCGACGGGTATGGCGTACCGCGCGCATATACGGGCCGTGAGCCGCGCCGAGGCCGCGTACATCGCGTCCGTGAAGTCCTCGGGCCGGTCGACGAAACCCTCGTGCTCGATGCCCACACTGCGTTCGTTGTAGGCCCGGTTGCCGGCGTGGTAGGCCACGTCCAGCTCGCGGATCATCTGTGTGATGTGCCCGTCCTTGCGCACGATGTAGTGCGCGGCCGCCCCGTGCCCCGGGTCCTGGAAGACCTTCACCGCGCTGTCGAAACCGCCCTGGGTGACATGGATGATCACCATGTCTATGCCGTAGTCGTCGGGCCGGTCCGCACGCCGCCAGTTCGCGTCGGAGGCCGCCACCCACTGGGCGCCGCCGAAGTCGACCGCGCCCTCGACCCGCGGCTTCTCCACGCCCGGCGCCCGCCACCACAGCCGCGCCAGCTCGTCTCGGGCCAGCACCGCCGAGCCCACGGCGGCCGCCGTCCCGCCGATGAGCAGGGCTCGGCGACCGATGCGTCGATCGCCGTCCTCGGATGCTGGTTTCGCCCGCATGTGATCGTCAACGGATACTCGTGGGCTTCGGTTCCCGCGCCCCCGTACCCTGGAGGGGTTATGACTGACACCACGCAGCGCCCCCTTCGCGTTCTCGCCGCCATGTCCGGAGGAGTGGACTCCGCCGTCGCCGCCGCCCGGGCCGCCGAAGCCGGCCATGACGTGACCGGCGTCCACCTCGCACTCTCCGCGAACCCTCAATCGTTCCGCACGGGCGCGCGTGGCTGTTGCACCATCGAGGACTCACGCGACGCCCGCCGCGCCGCCGACGTCATCGGCATCCCGTTCTACGTCTGGGACCTGGCCGACCGCTTCCGCGAGGACGTCGTCGAGGACTTCGTCGCCGAGTACGAGGCCGGCCGCACCCCCAACCCCTGCCTGCGCTGCAACGAGAAGATCAAGTTCGCCGCGCTCCTCGACAAGGCCCTCGCGCTGGGCTTCGACGCGGTGTGCACGGGCCACTACGCGAAGGTTCTGGTGGGCGAGGACGGCTCCCGCGAACTGCACCGCGCCTCCGACATGGCGAAGGACCAGTCGTACGTCCTCGGCGTGCTGGACGAGAAGCAGCTGGCGCACGCCCTGTTCCCGCTCGGCGACACGGTCACCACCAAGGACGAGATCCGCGCCGAGGCCGAACGTCGGGGCCTCGCGGTCGCCAAGAAGCCCGACTCGCACGACATCTGCTTCATCGCCGACGGCGACACCCAGGGCTTCCTCGCCTCGCGCCTGGGCCGGGCGGAGGGCGACATCGTCGACGAGTCGGGCGCGAAGGTCGGCACCCACGAGGGCGCGTACGGCTTCACCATCGGTCAGCGCAAGGGGCTGCGCATCGGCACCCCGGCCGCCGACGGCAAGCCGCGCTATGTCCTCGACATCTCGCCGGTGAACAACACGGTGACGGTCGGCCCGGCCGCAGCCCTGGACGTGACCGCACTGAGCGCGATCAAGCCCCGCTGGTGCGGCGCGGCCCCGGTCGGCCCCGGTACCTACACCGCCCAGCTCCGCGCGCACGGCGGCGAGACCGAGGTGACGGCGGAGCTGGTCGACGGCTCCCTGGAGGTCCGCTTCACGGAGCCGGTCCGCGGGGTGGCCCCCGGCCAGGCGATCGTCCTGTACGACGGCACGCGCGTGGTGGGCTCGGCGACGATCGCGTCCACGGTGCGGGTGACGGCGGGCGTGGCCTGACAGTCGGGGCCGGGTGGGCGTTGACTGCCGGAGGCGCGGCACAGGCGTGCTGACGGCGGAGCGTCCCCCTGGGCGAGTGAAGTCCCGCACGTGTGCCCTGCCTGACGCCACCACGCGCGCGTACGGCGCGTCCCCGCGCGTGCCCGTCGGTGTCGACGTGTGCGCCACGCGTGTCCGCCCCCGAGTCCAGGCCCCGGCACGCGCGCACGCCCAAGCCCCGGTGTGCGCGCGTGCCGGGACAAGTCAGTCCGCGAAGAACTCCGTCAGGACCGGTGCGAGGGTGCCCGGGTCGACCATGTGGGTCTGGCCCTCCAGGACGCGGTACGACCCCTTCGGCGCCGCCTCCGCGACCGCCCTGGTTCCCTCGCGCATCCACTCGGGGCTCGCGCCGCCCGCGACGGCCAGCACCGGGACCGTGACCGAGGCCAGCCGGTCCCGGGGGACCAGACCGCCGGCCATGACCGCGTTGTCGTAGGCGAGCGTCGGGGCGACCGCCTCCATACCGGCCCACATGGGGGACTGGCGGGCGCCCTGGATCATCTCCTCGCCCATGCCGGTGAGCCGCAGGAACAGTTCCACCGCGTCCCCGCGCCGCCCCTCGGCGAGCGCCGCGTCGAGGTTCTCGGTGTACTCGGCGTTCCGCTCGGCACCGCCGTCGAGGAAGTCGGCGAACGGCGTCTCGTACACGGCGACCCGGCGCACCGGGAGTCCGCTCGCCGCGGCCTCCAGGACCAGCGCGCCGCCGGACGAGATGCCGCACAGGCACGCCTCGCCGCCCGCCGCCTCGATGAGCGCGGCGAGGTCCTCGACCTCACGGGCCACCGCGTAGGGGGCCGTGTCGCCGCTCCCACCGCGACCGCGGCGGTCGTACACGAGGACGTCGAAACGCTCGGACAGCGGCACGGCCAGGGGCGCGACCGTGCCGCCCGTGGACATCGCGCCGCTGACGAGGATGACGGCCGGGCCCTGCCCGGTGCGTTCGTACGCGATCGGTGTGCCGTCGCGCGAAAGGGTCTTCTTGTCCATGCCTGTGGAGACTGCCGTACGGCGGCGAAGTCATCGGTCAGGACACGTCGACCTCGTAGAAACAGAGGTGGTCCTTGATCTCGGCGACGGCGGGCTTGGGCTCGGGATAGGACCACACCAGGTCGGGCGCGTCCGGCAGCGACCAGTAGGACGCGGTGCCCTTGAACGGGCAGTAGGTGTGGGTGTCGGAGGGGGTCAGCAGGTCCAGTCGTACGTCCTCGGCGGGGAGGTAGTACCGCGGGGGACAGCCCGTCTCGCGCAGCACGAGGGGGCGTTCGCTCTCCGCGAGGACCTGGTCGCCGTGCACCACGCGCACGTGCCGGTCGACTTGCTCGATGGTGATCGTGTGTCCTTCGGCCATACCGGAGAAGCACTCGCGGGCCGCCGGTTCTTCCCGCGTACGGTGACCTCATGCGAATCTGCGTCTTCCTCTCCGCCGCCGACCTCGACGACCGTTACACGCGACCCGCGCGAGAGTTCGCGAAGCTGCTGGGCAAGGGCGGGCACACCCTCGTGTGGGGCGGTTCGGACGTCGGTCTGATGAAGGTGGTCGCGGACGGAGTGCAGGAGGCGGGCGGACGGCTCGTCGGTGTCTCCGTGCGGTTCCTGGCCGCCAAGGTCCGTCCGGGCGTCGACGAGATGGTGATCGCGAAGGACCTCGCCGAACGCAAGAGGCTGCTCCTGGAGAAGGCCGACGCCGTGGTGATCATGGTGGGCGGCACGGGCACCCTCGACGAGGCGACCGAGATCCTGGAGCTGAAGAAGCACGGGCACACCGAGAAGCCGGTCGTGCTGCTCAACACCGCGGGCTTCTACGACGGACTGAAGGAACAGTTCCGGCGCATGGAGGACGAGGGTTTCCTGCCCCGCCCGCTCACCGACCTGGTGTTCTTCGCGGAGGAGCCGGTGGGGGCGCTGGCGTACCTGGAGGAGTCGCTCGGTACCCGGTGACGCCGTGATGCGAGCATGGCGGCATGGCTACACATGTGATCACCGGAGCGGGCTCCGGCATCGGCGCGGCGGTGGCCCGGCGTCTGCACGCGCGCGGGGACGAGCTCGTGCTGCACGCGCGTGACGCGGGCCGTGCGAAGGAGCTGGCGGCGGAGTTCCCCGGGGCGCGGACCCTGGTCGGGGATCTGGCCGACCCCGACAAGCTGAGCTGGGCCTTCTCGCACCAGTCGCTGCCGGACCGGGTGGACTCGCTGTTGCACATCGCGGGCGTGGTCGACCTCGGTCCGGTCGGCGACCTGACCCCGAAGTCCTGGCGTCACCAGCTGAACGTCAACCTGATCGCCCCGGCCGAGCTGACCCGCCACTTCCTGCCCCAACTCCGGGCGGCCCGGGGCCATGTGGTGTTCGTGAACTCGGGCGCGGGTCTGAACGCGCACGCCGACTGGTCCGCGTACGCCGCCTCCAAGCACGGCCTGAAGGCCCTGGCGGACTCCCTGCGCCACGAGGAGCACGGCAACGGCGTCCGGGTCACGTCGGTCTACCCCGGCCGCACGGCGAGTCCCATGCAGGCCAAGGTCCACCAGCAGGAGGGCAAGGAGTACGACGCCTCGCAATGGATCGACCCGGAGTCGGTGGCGACGGCGATCCTCACGGCGCTCGATCTCCCGAGGGACGCGGAGATCAACGACCTGACGGTGCGTCCGGGCCGCTGACGAGATTCTCTTCGCCCTCGCCGCCCCTACCCGTCCCAAACGCCGGACGGGCTGAAACAGCCTCTCCGGCGTTCGAGGAGCGGGGGTCCGGGGGCGGGCCCCCGGGATGGGACGGGTAGGGGCGGCGGGGGCGAAAAACCGACCCGGTCACCTACGTAGGCTTCACACGTGACCGCAGACATCCGCTTCGCCCCCGCCACCGGCATCGGCTCCCTCCCCGGCGGCGACGCCCGTGAGGCCGCCAGGACCGCCACCGGCTCCTTCGAGGACTTCCCGTTCCTGCCCGAACTGCCCGCCCGCGGCCCCGGCGCCGACATGATCGGCCGTACCGCCGGAATGCTCGTCGAGCTGTACGCCCGCGTGGAGCCCAGCGGGTGGCGGCTCGGGGACCGGCCGGGCCGGGACACCAAGCGGGCCCGGTCCTGGCTGGGGGAGGACCTCGACGCGCTGGAGGAGTTCACCCAGGGGTACGAGGGACAGCTGAAGGTGCAGGCCGTCGGGCCGTGGACGCTCGCCGCCGCGCTGGAACTGAGGAACGGCGAGGTCGCCCTCTCCGACCCCGGCGCGTGCCGTGACCTCGCCGCCTCGCTCGCCGAAGGGCTGAGGCTGCACCTGGAGGACGTCCGCAACAGAGTCCCCGGCGCGCAGATCGTGCTCCAGCTGGACGAGCCCTCCCTCATCGCCGTCCTGAGGGGGCAGGTGAGGTCCGCCAGCGGATACCGGACCCACCGGGCCGTGGACCGGCAGGTCGTCGAGGCCGGCCTGCGCGACGTCGTCGGGGTTCACGCGGGCGGCCCGGTCGTGGTCCACTCGTGCGCACCCGACGTCCCCTTCGCCCTGTTGCGAAGGGCGGGCGCGGCAGCGGTCTCCTTCGACTTCTCGCTCCTCACCGAGCGTGACGACGACGCGATCGGCGAGGCGGTGGAAGGAGGGACGAGGCTCTTCGCCGGTGTCGTGCCGGGCACGGACACGGCATTGTCAGACCCTGCCGGTAGCGTCATGGGTGTCAGGACGTTGTGGCGCAGGCTGGGGCTGCATCCGGGACTTCTCGCGGAGGCCGTCACGGTGACTCCGTCGTGCGGACTCGCGGGGGCCTCCCCCGACTATGCGCGCAGGGCTCTCGCCCACTGCGTCCAGGCGGCGAGATCCCTCGCGGACAACCCAGAGTAACGGGAGGACAACACGGTGGCCGGCGACAAGCAAGCGGAGACGACGGTGCCCTCGGAGGCACGGGAGAAGCACGCGCAGCTCGCTGAGCAGATCGAGGAGCACCGCTTCCGGTACTACGTGAACGACGCGCCGGTCATCAGCGACGCCGACTTCGACAAGCTCCTGCGCTCCCTGGAAGCCCTCGAAGAGGAGTACCCCGAGCTGCGCACCCCCGACTCGCCGACCCAGAAGGTCGCGGGGGCGTACGAGACCGAGTTCACGTCCGTCCAGCACCGCTCCCGCATGCTCTCCCTGGACAACGCGTTCAGTGACGAGGAGCTGGCGGCCTGGGCGGAGCGGGTGGCCAAGGACGTCGGCACCACCGACTACCACCTGCTGTGCGAGCTCAAGGTCGACGGCCTCGCCGTCAACCTCACCTACGAGCACGGCCGCCTCACCCGCGCGGCGACCCGCGGCGACGGCCGCACCGGCGAGGACATCACGCCCAACGTCCGCACGATCGCCGAGATCCCGGACCGTCTCACCGGCGACAAGGTCCCCGACCTCGTGGAGATCCGCGGCGAGGTCTACTTCCCGATGGAGAAGTTCGAGGAGCTCAACGCCCGTCTGGTCGAGGCCGGCGACAAGCCCTTCGCCAACCCGCGCAACGCGGCGGCCGGTTCGCTGCGCCAGAAGGACCCGCGCGTCACCGCCACCCGCCCCCTGCACATGGTCGTGCACGGCATCGGCGCCCTGGAGGGCTTCGACGGCATGACCCGCCTCTCCCAGGGTTACGACCTTCTCAAGTCCTGGGGCCTGCCCACCGCGAAGTACAACAAGGTGGTCGACGGTCTCGACGGCGTGAGGGAGTTCATCGCCTACTTCGGCGAGAACCGGCACTCCGTGGAGCACGAGATCGACGGGGCCGTCGTCAAGCTCGACGAGATCCCCCTCCAGGGGCGTCTCGGCTCCACCTCCCGCGCCCCGCGCTGGGCGATCGCGTACAAGTACGCGCCCGAGGAGGTCAACACCAAGCTCATCAACATCCGTGTGGGCGTGGGCCGTACGGGCCGGGTCACGCCGTACGCCCAGGTCGAGCCGGTGACGGTGGCCGGCTCCGAGGTCGAGTTCGCCACCCTGCACAACCAGGACGTCGTCAAGCTGAAGGGCGTCCTCATCGGCGACACCGTGGTGCTGCGCAAGGCCGGTGACGTGATCCCCGAGATCCTCGGCCCGGTGGTCGACCTGCGCGACGGCAGCGAGCGCGAGTTCGTGATGCCGGCCGAGTGCCCCGAGTGCGGCACCGCGCTGCGGCCCATGAAGGAGGGCGACGTCGACCTGCGCTGCCCCAACGCCCGCACCTGCCCCGCCCAGCTTCGCGAACGCCTGTTCTACCTCGCGGGCCGCAAGTCGCTGGACATCGAGCACTTCGGGTACGTCGCCGCGGCCGCGCTCACCAAGCCGCTGGAGCCCTCGGACCCGCCGCTGACCGACGAGGGCGACCTGTTCGACCTCACCATCGAGCAACTGCTGCCCATCAAGGCGTACGTCCTCGACCAGGACAGCGGTCTGCCCAAGCGTGACCCGAAGACCGGCGAGGAGAAGGTCGCCACGGTCTTCGCCAACCAGCAGGGCGAGCCCAAGAAGAACGCCGTCGCCATGCTGGAGAACATCGCGGCCGCCAAGGAGCGCCCTCTGGCCCGCGTCCTGACCGGTCTGTCGATCCGCCATGTCGGCCCGGTCGCCGCCGAGGCGCTGGCCCGCAACTTCCGCTCGATCGACCGCATCCAGCAGGCGAGCGAGGAGGAGCTGGCGAACACCGACGGTGTCGGCCCGATCATCGCGAAGTCCCTCAAGGAGTGGTTCGCGGAGGACTGGCACCAGGAGATCCTGCGCAAGTGGAAGGCCGCGGGTGTGCGCACGGAGGAGGAGGGTTCGGGTGAGGACGAGGGCCCGCGTCCCCTCGAAGGGCTCACCGTCGTCGTCACCGGCACCCTGGAGCGCTTCACCCGCGACGGAGCCAAAGAGGCGCTGCAGACCAGAGGGGCGAAAGTGACCGGTTCGGTTTCGAAGAAGACGTCTTTCGTCGTCGTGGGTGACAATCCAGGGTCAAAGTACGACAAGGCGATGCAACTCAAGGTGCCTGTTCTGAACGAGGACGGCTTCGACGTCCTGCTGGAACAGGGCCCCGAAGCGGCCACCGATGTGGCGCTTCCCACGGAGGAGTAGCGAGGAGCGGCGGTTGAAGGCCACCCGATCGGCGCATACCAGATGCATACGGGTGGCCGGGGCGCATTCGGGCAACCGTCGACGACCGCTGCCCGTGGAAGCCTTCTGCGGCCTACTGTTGAGATGTGCGCCTGCCGTGCCCAGCTGCGGCCGGGGCATTCCCTTGCTCCTGATGAGCAGGGCGAAGGGTTTCCAACGCGGCGCCGTCGAGGGTTTTGTCGGGCGAACGAGCCGCGTGGCGTGGGCACCGCCGGCTGTGAGAGGGACGGGAATGGAACCGACCGAGAGCGCCGCCCCGGACTCACGGCTGCGCCGGCTCACCGGCGCGTGGCGGGCGAGCCGGTGGGCTGGGCGGCCGTCGGAGCATCCGGGCGCGGAGGGGCGTGCCGCCGCACAGCTCACCGCCGAACGCGCCCCCGGTATGCCGGACCACGAACCCGACCGGCAGCTGTCCTGGCCCGCGCTGCCCACGGCGACCGTCGCGGCGGCCGGATTCGTGCTGGGCGCGGGCTTCTACCGGGCCTTCACCGGCGGCCACGCGCTCTTCCCGTCGGGCACCGTCGGCTGGTCGCTGGCCGTGCTGACCGGTGTCATCGTCGGCCATCTGGTCGCCCTCGGCCGGGCCCGCTGGTGGGGCGGCACCGGCTCGGGCGCCGCCCTGACCCTCGCCGTCCTGCTGCTGTACGGCTGGGTGCCGGCCGGCATGGTCAGCCTCACCGTCGTGCTGCTGGTCGGCATAGCCCGGCGCCACCGCTGGCGGCAGGGCATCTCGCACGGCGCGGTGGACATCCTCGGCATAGCCGCCGGCGCGCTGGTCCTCGCCGTGTTCGGCCAGTCGCCGTCCGTCGAGACCCCCTGGAACCCCGACACCTGGACCTTCTACACCGGCCCCGAGGTGGTCCTGGTCGCCGTGGCCTATCTCGCGGTCACCCGGGTCCTGGGCTGGTATCTGCACTCCTCCCGACACGCCGGTCTGCCCACCGTGGCCCGCACCGCCCTGGTCAGACAGGGCCTGGTCGCGGTCGCCCTGCTCGGCATCGCCCCGCTGGTCTGCGTGGTCGCCGCCGCCAAGCCGGTGCTGCTCCCGCTGTTCGCGATCCCCCTCATCGCCCTCGACTCCACGCTGTGGATGGCCCGGGCCCGCGCCGAGGAGCAACTGCGCGACCCGCTGACCGGACTGCCCAACCGGCAGTGGCTCCTGGAGCGGATCTGGTCCGCCCTGGACGACGCCGAGCGCATCGGCGCCCGGTCCGCCCTGATGCTCATCGACCTCGACCGTTTCCGTTCGGTCAACGACACCCTGGGCCACCTCGCCGGTGACCGGCTGCTCCTCCAGATCGCCGACCGGCTGCGGATCGCCCTGCCGCGCGGGGCGGAGGCGGCGCGGCTCGGTGGCGACGAGTTCGCCGTCTTACTGCCGGTCGCCGACTCCACGACCTCCGCGACCCGGGTCGCCCGCAATCTGGTCGCGGCCCTCAGCTCCCCGCTCGACCTCGACGGGCTCACTCTCGTCCTGGAGGCCAGCGCCGGGGTCGCCGTCTTCCCCGACCACGCCGTGGACGCCGAGGGGCTGCTGCGGCGGGCGGACGTGGCGATGTACCAGGCCAAGCGGGACCGTACGGGCGTAGAGGTCTACGAGTCCAAGCGGGACTCCAACACCCCCGACCGGCTGGGGCTGCTGGGCGATCTGCGCCGGGCCCTGGACGCCCACGATGTACAGCTCCACTACCAGCCCAAGGTCCGCTTCGACGGACAGGTCGCCGGTCTGGAGGCCCTGGTGCGCTGGGTGCACCCGGAGCGCGGGAAGGTGCCGCCGGACGAGTTCATCGCGATCGCCGAGTCGTCCGGGCTGATGCCATACCTCACCGAGTACGTCCTCGACACGGCTCTCGGCCAGGTCGCCGAATGGCGGGCGCAGGGTCTGTTCGTCCCGGTCGCGGTCAACGTCTCCCCGCGTGACGTCCACACCCCGGGCTTCGCCGGCTCGGTGGCCGCGCGCCTGGCCCGGCACGGCGTCCCCGCGGGAGCGCTCCAACTGGAGATCACCGAACACGTCCTCCTGGAGGACCCCTCGCGGGCCGCGGACACCCTCGCCGCGCTGACCGGGCACGGCGTGAAGATGTCGCTGGACGACTTCGGCACGGGCTACTCCTCCCTGGTCCATCTGCGCCGCCTCCCCGTCAGCGAACTGAAGATCGACCGTTCCTTCGTGGCCAAGCTGGCCGTCGACACCGAGGACGCGGAGATCGTCCGCTGCACGGTCGACCTCGCGCACTCCCTGGGCCTCCTGGTCGTGGCGGAGGGCGTGGAGGACGACGAGACCTGGGAGCGGCTGCGCGACATGGGCTGCGACGCCGTACAGGGCTGGCTGGTGGCGGCGGCGATGCCGCCGGAGGAGACGACGGCGTGGCTGCTGGCCAGGGGATCGAGGGGCTGGCAGCGGCCGCGGGCGGCCTTGCCGGCGGCGGAGTGACGATCGGCCGACCTGGGCCGTAGCGCCCTCCAGGGGTGCGGGGCAGCATCGACATGCGGCTCCGCCGCGGGCGCGGCCGGCCACGACGGACCGCAGACGGCGGGCGGCCGATCCGGATGCGAGGGAATCCGTTTAACGGCCGGAGGCCCCCGCCCCATAGGATTGGCCCCACATCACACGCACTCACCCCAGAGGATCGCTGCATGCCTGGCATCACGCGCGAGGAGGTCGCTCACCTCGCACGGCTGGCGCGTCTGGAGCTGAAGCCCGAAGAGCTCGAGCACTTCGCGGGACAGCTGGACGACATCATCGGCGCGGTCGCACGCGTCAGTGAGGTCGCCGACCAAGACGTACCGCCGACCTCGCACCCGCTCCCGCTGACGAACGTCATGCGGGCGGACGAGGTCCGTCCGTCGCTCACCCCCGAGCAGGCGCTCTCCGGCGCCCCGGCCCAGGAGCAGCAGCGTTTCAAGGTGCCGCAGATCCTGGGGGAGGACTAACCGCCATGACGGACATCATCAAGCTGACCGCCGCCGAGACCGCCGCGAAGATCGCTTCCGGTGAACTCACGGCCGTGCAGGTCACCGAGGCCCACCTGGCCCGTATCGAGGCCGTCGACGAGAAGGTGCACGCCTTCCTGCACGTCGACCGCGAGGGCGCGCTCGCGCAGGCCCGCGCCGTCGACGAGAAGCGGGCGAAGGGCGAGAAGCTCGGCCCGCTGGCCGGCGTCCCGCTCGCGCTGAAGGACATCTTCACCACCGAGGGCATCCCGACGACCGTCGGCTCGAAGATCCTCGAGGGCTGGATCCCGCCGTACGACGCGACCCTCACCAAGCGGCTGAAGGCCGCCGACGTCGTCATCCTCGGCAAGACCAACATGGACGAGTTCGCCATGGGGTCCTCCACCGAGAACAGCGCCTACGGCCCGACCGGCAACCCCTGGGACCTCACCCGGATCCCCGGCGGCTCCGGCGGCGGCTCCTCCGCCGCGCTGGCCGCGCACATGGCCCCCCTCGCCATCGGCACCGACACCGGCGGCTCCATCCGCCAGCCGGCCGCCGTCACCGGCACGGTCGGCGTGAAGCCGACGTACGGGGCGGTCTCCCGCTACGGCATGGTGGCGTTCTCCAGCTCCCTCGACCAGGGCGGCCCCTGCGCCCGTACGGTCCTGGACGCGGCGCTCCTCCACGAGGTCATCGCCGGACACGACCCGCTGGACTCCACCTCCATCGACGCGCCGGTTCCGCCGGTCGTCGAGGCCGCCCGCAACGGCAGCGTCGCCGGCATGCGCGTCGGTGTCGTGAAGCAGTTCCGCGGCGAGGGCTACCAGGCCGGCGTCATCCAGCGCTTCGACGAGTCCGTGGCTCTGTTGAAGGACCTGGGCGCCGAGATCGTCGAACTGGACTGCCCGTCCTTCGACCTGGCGCTCTCCGCGTACTACCTGATCGCGCCCTCCGAGTGCTCCTCCAACCTCGCCCGCTTCGACGGCCTGCGCTACGGCCGGCGGACCGGCGACGACGGCAGCCACTCGGCGGAGGAGGTCACCTCCCTCACCCGGGAGGCGGGCTTCGGCCCCGAGGTCAAGCGCCGGATCATGCTCGGTACGTACGCCCTCTCCAGCGGGTACTACGACGCCTACTACGGCTCCGCGCAGAAGGTCCGCACGCTCATCACGCGCGACTTCGAGAAGGCGTTCGAGCAGGTCGACGTGATCGTCTCCCCGACGACCCCGACCACCGCCTTCCCGATCGGCGAGCGCGCCGACGACCCGATGGCGATGTACCTGGCCGACCTGTGCACCATCCCGACCAACCTGGCGGGCAACGCGGCCATGTCGCTGCCGTGCGGTCTCGCCCCGGAGGACAACCTCCCGGTCGGTCTGCAGATCATCGCCCCGGCCCTGAAGGACGACCGTCTTTACAAGGTCGGCGCCGCCGTCGAGGCCGCCTTCGTGGAAAGGTGGGGGCACCCGCTCCTGGAGGAGGCACCGTCGCTGTGAGCAAGCTGACCAAGGCGAAGGACTTCAAGAAGTCCAAGTCCGGCACGTACCTGTCCATCGCCACCACGGCGTTCGGCGCCATCGGTGTCGCCAAGCGGCTCAAGAAGGCGCGCGCCGAGAACGACACGCTGGTTCTGATCGACGCCGCCGTGTCCGCCGTCGCCGTCGTCACCGGCCTCGCCATCCTGTACCGCGAGCTGAAGCGGCTGGGCGACGACGACGTCCTGCTGGGCTGAGAGGGAAGTTACACCGTGACCACCACGACCGACCTGGTGTCGTACGAGGACGCTCTCGCGTCCTACGACCCCGTCATGGGCCTCGAGGTCCATGTCGAACTCGGCACCAAGACCAAGATGTTCTGCGGCTGTTCGACCGAGCTCGGTCAGGACGCCAACACGCAGACCTGCCCCACCTGCCTCGGCCTGCCCGGCGCGCTCCCGGTCGTCAACGCGATCGGCATCGAGTCGGCCATCAAGATCGGTCTCGCGCTGAACTGCGAGATCGCCGAGTGGTGCCGCTTCGCCCGGAAGAACTACTTCTATCCGGACATGCCGAAGAACTTCCAGACCTCCCAGTACGACGAGCCGATCGCCTTCAACGGCTACCTCGACGTGCAGCTGGAGGACGGCGAGACCTTCCGCGTGGAGATCGAGCGCGCCCACATGGAGGAGGACACCGGCAAGTCGACCCACGTGGGCGGCGCGACGGGCCGAATCCACGGCGCCTCGCACTCGCTGCTCGACTACAACCGCGCCGGCATCCCGCTCATCGAGATCGTCACCAAGCCGATCGAGGGTGCGGGCGAGCGGGCTCCCGAGGTCGCGCGGGCGTACGTCCGTGAGCTGCGCGAGGTCATCAAGGCGCTCGGTGTGTCGGAAGCCCGCATGGAGATGGGGCAGATGCGCTGCGACGTGAACCTGTCGCTGCGCCCGCACGGCCGCGAGAAGTTCGGCACCCGCTCGGAGACGAAGAACGTCAACTCGCTGCGGTCCGTGGAACGCGCGGCCCGCTACGAGATCCAGCGGCACGCGGCCGTACTGAACGGCGGCGGGACGATCATCCAGGAGACCCGGCACTTCCACGAGGACACGGGGTCCACGACCTCGGGCCGCGTGAAGGAGGAGGCCGAGGACTACCGGTACTTCCCCGAGCCGGACCTCGTTCCGGTGGCCCCCGCACGCGAGTGGGTCGAGGAGATCCGGGCGGCGCTGCCCGAACTGCCGCTGGTGCGGCGCAACCGGCTCGTCGCGGAGTGGGGCATCACGGCCCTCGACATGCAGGCGATCCTCAACGCCGGTGCCCTGGACCTGATCGTCGCCACCATCGACGCCGGTGCCGACGCCGCCTCCGCCCGCAAGTGGTGGATGGGCGAGCTCGCCCGCAGCGCCAACGAGTCCGGCAAGGCGCTCGACGAACTGGCCATCACCCCGGCGCAGGTCGCCCGGGTCACCGAGCTGGTCTCCAAGGGCGACCTGAACGACAAGCTGGCCCGCCAGGTCATCGAAGGCGTCCTCGCGGGGGAGGGCACCCCGGACGAGGTCGTCGACAAGCGCGGTCTGAAGGTCGTCTCCGACGAGGGCGCACTGGGTACCGCCGTCGACGAGGCCATCGCCGGCAACCCGGGGATCGCCGACAAGATCCGCTCCGGAAAGGTCGCCGCTGCCGGTGCCCTGGTCGGAGCGGTCATGAAGGCGACCCGCGGTCAGGCCGACGCGGCCCGCGTCAAGGAGCTGATCCTGGAGAAGCTGGGCGTCGGCGAAGGCTGAGCCGAAGCACGCGGTACGGCCCCGGAGGACATGTCCCCCGGGGCCGTACGGTTATTTACGGCGTCCTACGAGCCGTACGAAGCCCAGCGAGCGGCCCTCGTCGGCCCGCACCATCTCGCCGACCTCGCGCGCCATGGTGCGATGGAACTCCTCGGGGCTCTCCTCGGCGATCACCTCGCACCACAGCAGCCAGTCGCGCCAGCCGTCCGGCTGCCAGTCGGCCGTCTCGACCTCGACGGCCCCGCCGCGGGTCCAGTGGCGCCGCCACCAGTCGGCGGTGTGGAAGCACCAGAAGTCGGGCTGCCACCACTGCTTGAGATGCTCCGGCGGTTCGGTGCCTTCCGGCTCCTCCCGCAGCGCGGGCACCACGACCCCGATCCGCCCGCCCGGCTTCAACAGCCTGGTCAGCGTGGGCAGATAGAGATCGTTGGTGCCGAAGTACTGGTACGCGTCGATGCTCACGATCGCGTCGAAACTGCCCTCGGCGAACGGCAGGTCGTGCGCCTCGGTGTGCACCGGCAGCACCCGGTCGGCGAAACCGGCCTCGGCGATGCGCTGCGCGTTCTCGTCCGGTTTGACCCACAGGTCGGCCGCGGTGACCTGGACGTCGTACTCCCTGGCCAGGAAGACCGAGGTCATGGCCCGGCCGCAGCCCAGGTCGAGCACGCGGGCGCAGGGCCGCAGAGTGTCCAGGCCGAGCGCCGGCGCGAGCCACTCCAGCAGCCACAGCGCGTTCGGGCCCATCTGGTTCTCGATGACCCAGCGGACGTCGTAGGTGTTGCTGCGGGGGTAGCGGGCCTGGGTCAGGCGCCGGGTGAGGTCCTCACTCGAGATCCTCGCGGTGATGTCGTCTGGCATCGGTGAACGGGCTCCTTGAGTCCTGAAAGACGGAAAGGGATACGGCGGAGCTCGGTCGGACGCTCAAACAACGCACCTGCTTCGGTCGAGGGCCGGAGGAGGCCCGGGTCACTCAGCGGAACACGCTACGCTCGCCCGCCATGAACGGTCCTGCGAATTTCGAGCCATCCGACATACAGGAGGAGTACGACGGCCAGGTGCTGGACGCCCGGCGGGCCCGCTGGACGGCCTCCGGCACCGGCGCCCTGCTGGCCCTCGCCGGTCTGGCCGCGGCGGTGCTCCGCGTGGCCGGCTCCGCCCCCGCGCTCGTGCCGGCGGCCTACGCCTTCGGCGCCGCGGTGTGTGCGCTCGCGGCGGTCCTGGGCTCCCGAGGGCGCACCCGCAGAGCGCTGTGGCTGCTGATCGTCGGCGTCATGGTGATGGCGCTGGGTGACCAGTTCGACTGACGTGACAGAGTGGCCGTTACTGTCCTGTGATCTGCCTCCCACTCCTGTGAATAAGCGCACGACGGCGATAAACGATCTCTTTTGCCTGCAAGAGTGGTCCACGCATTGCTCACGCGTTCTTTGCGGGCCGTTCACACAGGAACGACTGTTCCCGGTCAAAGATCCACAATTCACCACCCTGGGAGCACGTTCGTGGCAGCCCTTGCACGCTGGTGTGTCCGACGACGCCTCGTCGTCGTTCTCCTGTGGCTCCTCGCCCTCGGCGGTGTGAGCGCGGGCGCCGCCGTCGCCGGGTCCGCGTACTCGAACGACTACGAGGTCCCCGGCACCGAGTCGGGTCGCGCCACCCAGCTGCTCCAGGACGGCTTCCCGCACCTCGGAGGCGACAGCGACACCGTCGTCTGGCGCGTCACGTCGGGCTCGGTCCGCGACGCCGACGTCGAGCAGACGATGACCGCCACCTTGGACAAGATCGCGGCCCTGCCCGGCGTGGCCGCCGTCGTCAGCCCGTACGACGACGCGGGCTCCGGCCGGGTCAGCGCCGACGAGCACACCGCGTACGCCACCGTCACCTTCGCCGACTCGGCCGAGGACATCGACCCCTCCGAGGCGAAGTCCGTCGTGAGCACCGCCAAGGACGCCGAGGCCGACGGCCTCCAGGTGGAGCTGGGCGGCAGCGCCGTCGCCCTCACCGAGTCCTCGGGCGGGCATGTCGCCGAGGTCGTCGGCGTGCTCGTCGCCGCGGTGGTGCTGTTCCTGGCCTTCGGCTCGCTCGCCGCCTCGCTGCTGCCCATCGCCACGGCCCTGGTCGGGGTCGGCACCGCCTACGCCGGGATCGTGCTGCTCGGGCACGCCATGACCGTCGCCGATTTCGCGCCCATGCTGGGCATGCTGATCGGGCTCGGCGTCGGCATCGACTACGCGCTCTTCATCGTCACCAGACACCGGCGCGGCCTGAAACGCGGGCTGAGCGTCACCGAGTCCGTCGAGAACGCCGTCACCACCACCGGGCGCGCGGTCGTCTTCGCGGGTGCCACGGTGTGCATCGCCCTGCTGGGGATGCTGATCCTCCGGCTCGGCTTCCTCAACGGCGTCGCGATCGCGGCCTCCCTGACCGTGGTCCTCACGGTCGCCGCGTCCGTGACCCTGCTGCCCGCCCTGCTCTCCCTCATCGGCATGCGCGCCCTGAGCCGGCGCGAGCGGCGCCGCCTCGCCGAGCACGGGCCCGAGCCCGAACTGCCGACCGGGTTCGCCCACCGCTGGTCCGCGTTCGTGGAACGGCACCCCAAGCTGCTCGGCGCCATCGCCCTGGTGGTCATCACCGTCCTCGCCCTGCCCACCCTGGGCCTGCGGCTCGGCACCTCCGACCAGGGCAACGACCCGCAGTCCACGACCACCCGGCAGGCCTACGACCTCCTGGCCGACGGGTTCGGTCCCGGCGTCAACGGCCCGCTGACGCTGGTGACCCCTGTCGACGGCGCCGAGGACAAGCTGCTCCTCGACAACCTCGACGCCACCCTGCGCACCACCGAGGGCATCGCGTCCACCACGCCGGTGACCTACGACACCGGCGGCGACCTCGCCTACTTCACGATCGTCCCCGAGTCGGCGCCGCAGTCCCAGCAGACCAGCGACCTGGTGGACCGGCTGCGCACCGAGGTGCTGCCGCGCGCCGAGACCGGCACCTCCCTCGACATCCACGTGGGCGGGATGACCGCCTCGTACGACGACTTCGCGGACGTCATCGTCGGCAAGCTGCCCCTGTTCGTCGGCGTCGTCATCGGCCTGGGCTGTCTGCTGCTCCTGCTCGCCTTCCGCTCCGTCGGCATCCCGCTGAAGGCCGCCGCGATGAACGTCGCCGCCGTCGCCGCCGCCTTCGGAGTGGTCGTGGCGATCTTCCAGTGGGGCTGGGGGAGCGAACTGCTGGGACTGGGGCGCGCGGGCCCGATCGAGCCCTTCCTGCCCGTGATCATGGTCTCGGTCCTCTTCGGGCTCTCCATGGACTACCAGGTCTTCCTGGTCAGCCGGATGTACGAGGAGTGGCTGGAGACCGGCGACAACCGGCGGGCCGTCCGCGTCGGCCTCGCCGAGACCAGCCGGGTGATCAACTCCGCCGCGGTCATCATGATCTCCGTCTTCCTCGCCTTCGTCCTCAGCGGTGACCGCGTGATCGCCATGTTCGGCATCGCGCTCGCCGCCGCCGTGGCCCTCGACGCCTTCGTCCTGCGCACCCTCCTGGTCCCGGCCCTCATGCACCTGCTCGGCGGCGCCAACTGGTGGCTGCCGGGCTGGCTGGAGAGCCGGATGCCCCGCATCAGCATCGAGCCCCCCGAGTGCCGTGCCGCGCATGAAAGGCTGGACGAGGTCGTGGCGGAGCTGGAGAGGGAGCGGGACGAGGATGTACGCGATATCGCTGGGTGACGACGGGGCGGAACTGCGGCCCCTGGAGCCGTGGCACGCGGAGAAGTTCCTGGCCAACCTGGAGCGGGGCCGCGAGTTCATCGGGCAGTTCATCCCCTTCGGCTCCCAGGCCGTCGACGTGGCCTCCGCGCGCGAGACGCTCCAGCGGTACGCCCGGATGCGTGCCGACGACACCGGCGGCTATCACGGCATCTGGCTGGACGGAAAGCTCGTCGGCGGAGTGCTCACCCTGAACCTCGACGCCGAGCACGGCAACTGCGAGGTCGGCTGCTGGCTGGAGCCCGCCGCGACCGGCCGCGGACTGATCACTCGCGCCATGCGGGTGCTGATCGACTGGGTGGTCGAAGAACGCGGCATCCACCGGATCGAATGGGTCGCCGCATCCGGGAACACGGCCAGCATCAACGTCGCCCGGCGCCTGGGAATGACCCGCGACGGAGTCCGCCGTCAGGCCCACCCCTATCGTGGCGTACGGCACGACCTCGAGGTGTGGTCGATTCTCGCCCCCGAGTGGCGTGAGACACGCGCCCGTGCAGCCCAGAACGATCATTAAGACCCCTCTCAGACAGGATCCGTACGGTGCCCGACATGGGAACGAAGACAGCTGACGAGACCGGCGCCGAGACGGGCGCCGAGGCCACGACCGACGAGCAGAAGGTGAGCGTCGCCAAGACCGAGGAGGTGACGGAGGCCGAGGACACCACGGCCGACGACGAGATCACCGCCGAAGACGAGGACGAGCTGCCCCAGGCAGCCCAGGAGCAGGGCCCCACCGGCGTCGGCCAGGGCGCGGGCGCCGTCGTCTCCGCCGCGCTCGGCCTGGTCTCGCTCACCGGCAGCTGGATCGGCACCGTGGCCGCCGCCCGCGAGACCCTCGTCGGCCAGCTGGAGACCTCGTCCACCGCGACCGTCGCCAAGCAGGTCAAGGAGGTCTACGGCGACGCCTGGCAGACCACCGCAGTGTGGGGCGGCATCTTCGCGCTGATCGCCCTGGTCGTCGGTGTCGCCGTGCTGGCCCGGCCCGCCTTCGGCGCCCCCGGCAAGCCGCAGGCCGTGTGGATCAAGTCCGTCGCCTGGGGCGGTGTCGCGCTCGGGCTCATCGGCCTGCTCCTGGCCGTCCTCAAGTACACCGGCCTCCTGCTGGACCTGCCCTCCACGAGCTGAACAACCGCAGGTCACGAGGGGTCTTAGGGCATCCGTAGGTACCTTACGGAGCCCCTGAGGCCCCTCCTGCGCATCTAAGGCCCCCGCAGCGCCCGAAGATGCGGAACTCTCCCGATGTGGCGGACCCGCCTCGGAGACGAAGGTGGAGGCATCGCAGAAAGCGAAGCCCGAAACCGACTCCGCGAAGGACGCCGCCATGTATCCCGAGTACGAGATCTCCCAGTACCGCTCCGCCGAACTCATCCGCCAGGCCGAGCACGAGCGGCTCGTCCGCGAGACCCTGCGCGGCCGCCGCGCCGCCCGTCGCGAAGCCGCCGAACGCACCGCGGAGGCCGATTCGCATATCGGCCGCCCCCGGCGGCACCGGTTCCTCCGCACGGTGTGAGCGCCGGGGGGAGGGAGGACGGCCGCACGGTCCTGCCCGTCCCCGCGGCCACCACCGCGGCCGTCCTCCCGGCGATCGGGGCCACTGGGGAAACCGCGGCCGCCCCGAAAACCGGTGACGTGGCGTCGGACCCGCGTGTCATGCTCGGGCCCGTGGAGACCAGGTCCGTCAGTCCCGTGTTCGTCGGCCGCGCCGAAGAGCTGAACAGCCTGAACGAAGCGCTCGCCCGCGCCGAAGCGGGCGAGCCGCAGGCGTTGTTGCTCGGTGGCGAGGCCGGCGTCGGCAAGACCCGGCTCGTCGAGGAGTTCGCCACCGCCGCCTGCCGGCAGGGCGCGGTCGTCGCCCTCGGCGGCTGCGTGGAGATCGGCGCCGACGGACTGCCCTTCGCGCCCTTCTCCACCGCCCTGCGCGCCCTGCGCCGGGCCCTTCCCGACGAACTGGCCGCCGCTGCCGCGGGTCAGGAGGAGGAACTGGCCAGGCTGCTGCCCGAGGTCGGCGAGGCCATCCCCGCCCGGGGCACCGGCCGGCACGACGAGGAGAGCCTGGCCCGCCTCTTCGAGCTCACCGCCCGCCTCCTGGAACGCGTCGCCGCCGAGCGCACCGTCGTCGTCGCCCTGGAGGACCTGCACTGGGCCGACGCCTCCACCCGCCACCTTCTGGCCTACCTCTTCCGCACCCTGCGCACCGGCCGCCTGGTCGTCCTCGCCACCTACCGCGCCGACGACATCCACCGCCGCCACCCGCTGCGCCCCCTGCTCGCCGAACTCGACCGCCTGCGCACGGTCCGGCGCATCGAACTCGGCCGCTTCAACCGGGACGAGGTGAGCCGCCAGATAGCCGGGATCCTCGCCGCCGAACCGAACCCCGCCCAGGTCGACGAGATCTTCGAACGCTCCGACGGCAACGCGTTCTTCGTCGAGGAACTCGCCGTCTGCGCCACCGAGGGCTGCGGCACCGGCCTCACCGACTCGCTCCGAGACCTGCTCCTGGTCCGCGTCGAGGGGCTGCCCGAGAGCACCCAGCGGGTCGCCCGGGTCGCCGCCGAGGGCGGCTCCACCGTGGAGTACCGGCTGCTCGCCGCCGTCACCCGGCTCGCCGAGGACGACCTCATCGAGGCCCTGCGGGTCGCCGTGAACGCCAACATCCTCATCCCGGCACCCGACGGCGACGGCTACCGCTTCCGGCACTCCCTGGTCCGCGAGGCCGTCGCCGACGACCTGCTGCCCGGCGAACGCTCCCGTCTCAACCGCCGGTACGCCGAAGCCCTGGAGGCCGACCCCACGCTCGTCCCCGCCGACGAGCGGGTCATGCGCCTGGCCAGCTACTGGTACCACGCCCACGACGCCGCCAAGGCGCTGCCCGCCGTCCTGGACGCCTCCGTCACCGCCCGCCGCCGGCATGCCTACTCCGAACAACTCCGGCTCCTGGAACGCGCGATGGAGCTGTGGGACACCGCCCCCGAGGACGTCCGGGCCGCCCTGCGCCCCGTCGACTACACCGAGGTCTACCCTCCCTGCGGCTGCGCCCCGGCCACCGCTCCGCTGCGCTACCTCGACCTGATGGCCGAGGCCGCCGTCGCCGGCCGCCTGGGCGGCGAACGCGAACGCGCCCTGAAGATCACCAAGCGGGCGCTGCACCTCCTGGGGGACGACGGCGACCCGCTGCGCGCGGCCTGGTTCTGGGTCCAGCGCTCCCATCTCGTCCAGGGGCTGACCCGCGGCGACGGCTGGGCCGAACTGGCCACCGCCGAGGACCTGGTCCGCGGCCTGCCGCCGTCCGAGGTCCACGCCGAGGTCCTCGCCGACGTCGCCCACTGGTCCATGGTCCACATCCCCGGCGCCGAGGCCATCTCGGCCGCCGAGCGCGCCGTGGAGTACGCCCGCATGGTGGGCGCCCGCGAGATCGAGATGAACGCCCGCCTCACCCACGCGGGCCTCATCGTCGAGTCCGGCGGTGTCGAGACCGGGCTGGCCGAGATGTTCGAAATCCTGCGGCAGACTCTCCAGGACGGCATCTCCGCCGTCGCCAGCCGTGTCTACGTGAACCTGCCGAGCGCCCTCGAAGCCATCGGGCGTTCCCGGGAAGCCGTGCCCGTCCTGGAAGAAGGCATCGGCTACGCCCGGAAGTTCGGCCTGTCCGACAAGGAGGCCTGGATCTGGGGCAACCTCGCCGAGTCCCTCCACTCCCTGGGCCGCTGGGACCGGGCCGCGGAAGCCGCCACCAAGGCCGAACTTGTCGGCCAGAGCGCCAAGCCCCGCGGTTTCCATGCCAGCACCCGCTCCGGACTGGCCCTCGCCCGCGGCGAGCTGTCCGAAGCCGCCCGCCAACTGTCGGCCGCCCGCGGCTACTTCGGCACCCACGACAAGGCTCCGCAACACGAGATACCCCTCTGCGAACTGGCCATCGGAATCGCCGCCGGCGAAGGCCGCATCCTGGACGCCCGCGCCGAACTCGAACGCGTCCTGGACTCCGGCTTCCCGCCCGGCACCCAGCGCTACGCCTGGCCCCTGCTGCTCACCGCCGCCACCATGGAAGCCGACAGCCTCGGCCTGCCCGTCGCCGAACAGGGCCGTACGAAGATCCTGGACCGCATCCGGGAGGCCGCCAGGCCCCTCGCCACCAACGCGCCCGTGTGGCTGGCCCACGAACGCTGGCTGCGCGCCGAACTGCTGCGCGCCGAACGAGCCGACACCCCGGACCACTGGTGCGAGGCCCTCACCGCCTTCGAGCCCCTGGAACGCCCCTACGACCTCGCCCGCGTCCGCCACCGGCTCGCCCAGTCACTTCTGTCCGCACCCGGTGGCGCCGAGCAGCCCGAACGCGACCGGGCCACCGAACTCCTGCGTCTCGCCCGCGCCACCGCCGACCACCTCGGCGCCCGGCCCCTCGCCGACGCGGTCACACTCCTCGCCCAGCGCGCCCGCCTTGCCCTCACCGCGGCCCCGGCGCCCGACCGGGCCGACCCGGTCCGCTCCCTCGGCCTCACCGGCCGCGAACGCGACGTCCTGCGCCTGGTCGCCCTCGGCCGCACCAACCGCCAGATCGCCGAGGAACTCTTCATCTCCCCGAAGACGGCCAGCGTCCACGTGTCCAACATCCTCGCCAAGCTCGGCGTCTCCGGACGGGGAGAGGCGGCGGCGGTCGCGCACCGGCTGGGGCTGTTCCCGGCGCACGCTCTCCACGCGCCGTCCACGGAGTGAGGCGTACGGTGTAGGAGACCGGCAGGGAGGCCGCATGTTCAACATGTTCGAGGAGCTGTTCGCACCCGGCCGCAAGCACACCCGCGACGAGCAGAAGCGGCTGGAGCTGACCCGCGAGGACATCGGAGACGGCGACCCCGGGCGCGGACCGATAGATCTCACGTCCGGGAAGGTCGTCGTCCGCCGGCCTGAGCCGGACGAGGACGCGGGCGAGGACAGGGACTTGGACGAGCGTCCGGCTAGCTGACCTGTATCTCCAGGATCTTGTCGTCCCCCGCCTTGGGGCTGCCGCGGCCGTCGGTGTTGCTGGTGACCAGCCACAACTTGTTCCCGCCCGCCGAGACGACCGTGCGCAGCCGGCCGTACTCACCCTTCAGGAACGCCTGCGGGTCGGCAGAGGCCGCGGTGCCCTTCAAAGGGATGCGCCACAGGCGCTGGCCCTTCAGACCGGCCATCCAGATGGAGCCCTCCGCATAGGCGATACCGCTGGGGGAGGCGTCGTCGGTGTGCCACTGGGTGATCGGGTCGTGGAACTTCTTGTCGTCGGACTTGCCCTCGGCCGTGGGCCAGCCGTAGTTGTCGCCCGGCTTGATCGCGTTCAGCTCGTCCCAGGTGTCCTGACCGAACTCCGAGGCGAACATCCGCTGCTTGGAGTCCCACGCCAGACCCTGCACATTGCGGTGGCCGTACGAATACACGGGGGAGTCCGGGAAGGGGTTGCCCGGGGCCGGGTCGCCCTCCGGGGTCAGGCGCAGGATCTTGCCGCCCAGGGACTTGCGGTCCTGGGACAGGCCGGTGTTGCCGCCCTCACCCGTGCCCGCGTACAGCATGCCGTCCGGGCCGAACGCGATCCGGCCGCCGTTGTGGATGAAGCCCTTCGGGATGCCCTTGAAGACGGTGTCGGGGGCGCCGAGCTGCTCGCCGGACGCCTTCTGCTCGTCGTAGACCATCCTGACGAGGCGGTTGTCCGAGTCGGAGGTGAAGTAGGCGTAGACCATGTGGTCCGAGGCGTAGTCCGGGGACAGGGCGATGCCCAGCAGGCCCCCCTCGCCGGCTGCGGAGACCCCGGAGACCTGGCCCAGCTCCGTCTTCTTGCCCGACTGTCCGTCGACCCGGGTGATGGTGCCCTCGTCCCGTGAGGAGACGAGCAGGTCGCCGTCCGGGAGCGGGGCGAGGCCCCATGGGGTCTTGAGGCCCTCGGTGACCGTGCGCACCACTTTCACCGAGCCCTTCGCCGGTGGGGTCGCCTCCGCGGCCTGCTGGGTGGGCGAGGACCCAGAGGCCGCACTGCTCGACGAGGCGGTGTCCCCGCCGTCCGGCGAGCCGCCGCCCCCTCCTCCGCCGTCGGAGGAGCAGCCGGCCGTGAGCAGGAGCGTGGTCGCGGCCAGCACGGCCGTCACAGCTCGACGATGCACGATCATGGTCCCTTCGAAGCGGCGAGTCCTACCTGTCATACACCGCTCGCGCCCCACAGGTTCCCGATCTCCCGGACCCGATGCGCGCACCCGCTCGCAGTCGGCAGGCCTGCGGGTCCGCCCGCCGCGTGAGCCGGGGTGGGTTTGCCGGCCCACGACCCTCGCCCACCGCAGGCTGATGGTCCGCGGCCCCCGCGCGGTCGGCAGGCTCGCCGGTCGCCGGTCGCCGGTCGCCGGTCGCCGGTCGCCGGTCGCCGGTCGCCGGTCGCCGGTCCCCGGCCCTGGCTCAGTCGGCGGATCCGCTAGTCCCACGACCCCTGCGCAGGCGGCAGTTCCGCCACCTCCGTGAGGTCCTGCGCGGTCAGCCGCAGTCCGGGCGCGGCCGCGTTCTCCGTCACCCAGCGTTCCTGCTTGGTCCCCGGCACCGGGACCACGTGGCCGCCCTGTGCCAGTACCCACGCCAGCGCCACCTGGGCCGGGGTCACCCCCTCGCCGTGCCGGGCCGCGACGCGGCGCAGGCCGGAGACGATCGGCTGGTTCGCGGCCATCATCTCGGCGGTGAAGCGGGGGTGGCGGGCGCGGACGTCGTCCGGTTCGAAGCCCTGACCCGGGGTCAGGGTCCCGGTCAGGAAGCCGTTGCCGAGGGGCATCGCCGCGAGGAAGCCGATACCGCGCTCCGCGCACCACGGCACCAGCGCCTCCAGAGCCTCCGGCGACCACACCGACAGCTCCGCCTCCACCGCGCTCACCGGGAAGACCTGCTGGACCCGCCGCAACTGCCGGATCGTCGCGTCGTACAACCGCGTTCCGGAGCGGCGCCCGCCCCGCGCCCCCATCGCGCACAGCCCCAACGACCGTACTTTTCCGGCCTGTACGAGCTCCGCCATCGCGCCCCAGGTCTCCTCGACCGGGACCTCGGGATCCTCGCGGTGCAGTTGGTAGAGGTCGATCACATCGGTCTGGAGCCGCCGCAGCGACGCGTCACAGGCTCTTCTCACATAGCCGGGGCGGCCGTTGGCCACGATGTGCTGCTCGCCCACCAGCAGGCCGACCTTGGTCGACACGAACGCGTCCTCGCGCCGCTCCTTCAACACCCGCCCCAACAGCAGCTCGTTGGTGAACGGGCCGTACATGTCGGCCGTGTCCAGCAGTGTCGAGCCCAGATCGAGCGCCCGGTGCACGGCCCTGACCGACTCGTCGCCCCGCTGCCGCGAGCCGCTGTAGGCCCAGCTCATCGGCATGCATCCGAGTCCGACGGCTCCCACCGCGAGCGCCGCCGCGCCGATCGTCCTGCGCTCCACCTGCTCGTGACCCTCCCTGTTCCGGCCCCCAACCTAACCTCTGGGCTCCCGGGCGCCTGACATAGCCTCCGGAGCATGAGTGCTGACGTGTGGCTTCCCATCCCGCCCGACGACATCGAGGGGCTCCCCGAGGGCCCCGCCTACCGCTTCTGGAACGGCCAGGAGGACTTCCCGGCGGACCCGGCCGACTGCGCGTACTACGTCGTCCCCTACATGAAGCCCCTGGACGTCGTCCTGCGGCCGATGCCCCACCTGAGTTCCGTCGAGGTCGTACAGACGCTGTCGGCGGGCGTCGACAACGTGACACCGGGCCTCAAGCACCTGCGTCCCGGGGTGCGGTTGTGCAACGCACGCGGTGTGCACGAGGCGAGCACCGCCGAACTCACGCTCACCCTGGTCCTCGCCTCGCTGCGCGGGATCCCCGACTTCGTGCGGGCCCAGGACAAGGGGGAGTGGCGTGGCGGGTTCCACCCCGCCCTCGCCGACAAGAACGTCCTCATCGTCGGCTACGGCTCGATCGGCTCCGCCATCGAGGACCGGCTCGTACCGTTCGAGGTCGCGCGGGTGGCGCGCGTCGCGCGCTCCGCGCGCACCACGGAGCGCGGCCCCGTGCACCCACTCGCCGAACTGCCCGCCCTGCTCCCCGAGGCGGACGTCGTGATCCTGTCCACGCCCCTCGACGAGACCACGCGTCACCTGGCCGACGCCGAATTCCTTGCCCGTATGAAGGACGGCGCGCTCCTCGTGAACGTCGCCCGCGGCCCCGTCGTCGACACCAAGGCGCTGCTCGCCGAGCTGGAGACCGGCCGCATCACCGCCGCCCTCGACGTGACCGATCCCGAGCCGCTGCCCCAGGGACACCCCTTGTGGCAGGCGCCGGGCGTACTCATCAGTCCCCATGTGGGAGGGCCCACGTCCGCGTTCCTGCCGCGCGCCAAGCGCCTGCTGGTGGATCAGTTGGACCGTTATGTGAACCAGGAGCCCCTGCGCAACGTGATCCTTACGACGGGACCGGACGGCGCGTGACGCGTACGAAGCGCGCCGTCGGGCGCGGGCGCGCAACAGGCGTGTAATCCGTTTCCGGTACCCTCCGCAATCTTTTGGACGCGGTCCGTGCCCGCATCGCCGCTGGTCGTCACGGAGCGTAGAGGAACTATGTCCCTGAGTGACGAGACTGGTGTATCGTCCCGACAGGGGCTGCGCCGCGCATCATTCGGCGCCGGGGATGGACTTTGCAGACTGTGAGGGGGGCGACGGGCGATGCACGGCCTATGGACCAACGATCCGACGCGGCGGGGCAGCCGGCTCCGACCCTGGCACACGGCCGCGCGCAGACGCGGCCACCACGCCGGTCACGGAAGTCACCACAGCCATCATCACCGCAGGCACAGCAGCCGCAGGAGGCATGCGCACCCGGCGCACCCGGACCCCCGGGACCCCGGAGCGGCGCGGACCGGGAGGACCCGGTGAGCTCGCCCCCGTCTCCCATGACCACCCTCGACGGAGCGCTGCGGGCCCGGCCCGCAAGGGGGGCGCTGCTGCCCTCCCGACCGCCGGCTTCCCGTGGCGGGTCGACGTTGGCCCACCAACTCCTTCTCGCCGTGGTGTGCGCGGGGTACGCCATCGGTGCCGCGCTCGGCTGGGGCTCGCGCGAAGTGGCCCTGGTCATGGGCGACTTCGGGCTGAGCGCCGCGGCGGGCACCGCCGCCGTGTCCTGCTTCGTCTACGCCCGCAACCGTCGGGTCCGCTTTCGACCCGCCTGGCTGCTCTTCGGGCTCTCCTCGACCATGGCGTCCCTCGGCAACCTGATCTGGGGCTGGTACGAGGTCGTCCTGGGCCGGGAGGTACCGAACCCCAGCTGCGCCGACCTGTTCTTCCTCTGCTTCGCGCCACCCGCCATCGTGGGTCTGCTGGTCCTCGCCAAGCGGCCGGTGACGAAGGCGGGCTGGGTCTGCCTCGGTCTCGACGCCTGGCTGATCGGCGGTTCGCTGCTCACGCTCTCGTGGAGCCTGGCCCTCGCCCAGGCGGCGAAGTCCGAGGGGCCGAGTGTGGCGCACACCGCGCTGTCCCTGGCATATCCGCTGCTGGACATCGCCCTCGTCAGCATGGTCCTCGCACTGCACTTCCGGCGCTCGTCGGTCAACCGCACCGCGGTGAACACCGCGATCGGCGCGCTCGCCCTGACCGTGATGTGCGATGCCCTGTTCACCTCACCGCTGCTGCACAACGACTACCGCTCCGGCCAGTTGCTGGACGCCGGCTGGTTCGCCGGCTCCCTGCTCCTGGCCTACGCCCCCTGGGCCGCGCCAAGGCACGTGAACGGCGACCGGCAGCGGCCGGCCGGGCACACGCGTGTGGTGCGCGAACACCTGCCCAGGCAGCGGTTCGGGATCCAGCACCACCCGTCCGCGCAGGGAGCGCAGGGCGGCGACCACGGCCGTTATCCGGTCACCCGGCCCATCACCGGGTCGCTGGCCGCCCTCACGCCGTATCTCGCCGCCGCGGTCTGCACGCTGGGGATTCTCTACAACGTCCTCAACGGCCGCAGCGTGGACCGCGTGGTGCTGCTCACCGGCGGCACCGTCGTGCTCGCCCTCGTGGTGCGCCAGGGGATCATGCTGCTCGACAACATCACCCTCACCCAGGAGCTCGCGCAGAAGGAGAACCACTTCCGCTCCCTGGTGCAGGGCTCCAGCGACGTCATCATGATCGCCGCGCCCAACGGCATCCTCCGGTACGTCTCCCCGGCCGCCGCCGGTGTCTACGGACGCCCCGCCGAGGAACTCGTGGGCACGGAACTGGCGGGCCTCATCCACCCGGAGGATCTGGGCTGCGTGGTGCACGAGGTGCGGCGCTTCCTCGCCGCCAACCCCCTCGAAGAACCCACCACCCGTATCGAGTGCCGCTTCCGGTCGGGCGACGGCGGCTGGCTCAACGTCGAGTCCACCGTCAACCGCCACCACGGCGGCCTCATCTTCAACAGCCGGGACGTGACCGAAAGAGTGCGCCTGCAGGCGCAGCTCCAGCACAACGCCGAGCACGACCCGCTGACCGACCTGCCCAACCGCGCCCTGTTCACCCGGCGCGTCCAGCAGGCCCTGTCGGGCCGCCGTTCCTCCGATCGCGGCACGGCCGTCCTCTTCATCGACCTGGACGGCTTCAAGGCCGTCAACGACACGATCGGGCACCAGGCCGGGGACGAACTGCTCGTCCAGGCCGCCCGCAGACTGCAGGACTCCGTCCGGTACGGGGACACCGCCGCCCGGCTCGGCGGGGACGAGTTCGCCGCGCTGATCGTCGGGGACGGCACCCGCGACCGCACCGCCCGCGAAGGCAACATCCTGGAGCTCGCCGACCGCCTCAGGGTCACGCTCTCGCAGCCGTACCTCATCGACGGCAACGATGTCCGGGTCGCCGCCTCCATCGGTGTCGCCTTCGCCGAACCCGGCCTCGGAGCGGGCGAGCTCCTGCGCAACGCGGACCTGGCGATGTACCGCGCCAAGGCGGGCGGCAAGGGCCGCGTCGAGCTGTACGCGCCCCAGATGCAGCAGGACGTCGTACGGAAGGCGGAGCTGGCCACGCGCCTGCGTGCCGCGCTGCACGACGGCGAGTTCGCCCTGTTGCACCAGCCCGTCGTCTGTCTGGAGGACGGCCGGATCACGTCGGTCTCCGCTCAGGCGCGCTGGCGCTCCTCCCAGGGAGTGCTGTTCACGCCCGCCGAGTTCCTGCGGGTGGCCGAGGACAGCGACCGGACGCAGGAGCTGGGCCGCTGGATCCTGGAGGAGGCCGTGGAACAGGCCGCCGAGCGGGCCGCGTCCGGACTCACCGTGCCCGTGGCGGTCCGGATGAGCGCCCCGCGGCTGCTGGACCGCTCGCTGCCCCTGAGCTCCGTCGAGGCACTGCTGACCCGGCACGGGCTGCCGTCCGGTTCGCTGGTCATCGAGCTCTCCGACACCGACCCGCGGGTCTCGCTGGACGAGCTGGAGCGCCGGCTGACCGCGATCCGGCGCCTCGGCGTCCGCATCGCCCTGGACGGCTTCGGCAGCGGCTACGCGGCGATCACCGCACTGCGCAGACTCCCGGTGGATGTGCTGAAGCTCGACCGCAGCCTGGTCGAGGGCGTCGTGGAGTCCGCCAGACTGCACAAGATCACCAGCGGGCTGCTCAGAATCGCCGGAGACCTCGGGCTGCAGTCGGTCGCCGACGGGGTGGACCTTCCCGAACAGGTGGTCGCCCTGCGCGCGATGGGCTGCACGCACGGGCAGGGCATGGCGTTCTCGGGGCCGCTGGACGAGTACCGGCTGCGCAGGGCGCTTGCCACGGGGCACTATCCGGTGCCGCACGGCCCCGCGGAGCCAGCGTTCGCGGGAACCATGGAAAGGGGCGGCCCGGGGGTGTACACCAGTGGTGTGCAGGCGGTCTTCGGAAGCGCGACAGCAGGTGCGACGGCCCTCCGCTCACATAATGAGACTCCCGTCCCACCCACTTGACACCGGGTGCGTGCCGGGGGGAGGGTCAGTGCCATGCGCACCCGAATTCTCGTACTTGGAAAGCGCGTCGGCTGACGCTGAGCCCTCGATCGCTCAGCGACCCCACCCGGCGCGCTCCCCTCGCTTGCCTTATGGCACGAGGGGTTTTTTGTTGCACAGGCACCAGTTGTACACCGCTCAAACCTCGCAAAAACCCTCAGCATCGAGAAGAGAATGACGATGACCGAGCAGGCCACCGGGGCCCATCCGCAGCCGCGGCCCCGATCCGGAGGACAGCAGTCCGCCCCCGAGCACGTCACGGGCGCGCAGTCCCTCATCCGCTCTCTCGAGGAGGTCGGCGCCGAGACGGTATTCGGCATTCCCGGTGGTGCCATCCTTCCGGCGTACGACCC
>NZ_JBEXFB010000030.1:0-100931 GCF_040606575.1 Streptomyces sp. NPDC005402 | reverse complement strand
CCCGCCGCCCGGTAACGGATCTTGTAGAAGTGAGGACACTTCGACCACCGCGACCGCGGATGCCCACACTCCTTAAAAAACGAACCCATCCCACGGACCAAAGAAGCCAATACAAATCCTAATAAGCTAAAACCATCCCGGAACCGTTGACAATCGCTACGACTCCACACGCTGCTGCTTAATCCACACTTCTAGCTCTGACCGCCTAAAACGAATCTTTGCATTAGAGCCGACACCAAACCGGTAGACAGGAATCCCGAGTCGTGTCACATTCTTATAGAGCCAAGAAACAGATACGCCCAGATAGTCGGCCCCTTCCCGCACATCCATGAAACCAGCGGTCGTGGATTTGACGCGCATTTACACAATCTCGATTCGTCGGCGGGCCTCATTACACTCCTAGCGAATACCATGATCCGAAGGATCCCCGGTTTGGCCAACCGGCGATCGTCGTCTATGTTGTGCACCCTGAACTGCTGTTACCCATAGGCGATGACTCAGGGCAAGCCGTGGGACTGCACGCCTTCACCTTCCCTCTCGGGCCACATTGCGCGCGTTGGCTGACGAACAGGGTGGCGACGGGAGCGCATCCACGCTTGGGAAGCGCCGCGCCTACTTCCAAGCGAACGACCGTGAAGCGATCAACTACCAGCCTCAGCGCCACGGAGCCCGCAAGCGGCGAGGTCGCGAGTTCGAGTCAAACTGGGTGCCCACGGAGCATGCTCGGCCTCCTACAGGCTGCCGACGAGATTGTGACTTCTGCCCGCTATGAGACCGGTGCCAACAGCCCTGGCTAGAACATTCCGAGTACACGGACTTGAACCATTCGAGCAAGTGAGAAATCTCCTTCCCGCACTGGCTTCTCGAACGGCGCCCGCCGGCGGGCCGAGCAGGCCCTCATGTGGGTAGTGGCCACCGCCTACCCGCTGGGCGTCAGCACGCGCAGGGTCGAGAAGCTCGCCGAGTCCCTCGGGGTCAAAAAGCTGTCGAAGTCCCAGGTCACTGCGATGGCCAAGTACCTGGACGAGCAGGTCGCCGCGTTCCGCACAGGCAGCTGGACGCCGGCCCGTATGCGTTCGTCTGGGTCGACGCGCTCACCCAGAACGTCCGCGAGCACGGCCGCATCATCAACATCCACGCCCTGATCGCGGTCGGCGTGAACGCCGACGGACACCGCGAGATCATCGGCATCGACGTCGCAACCGCCGAGGACGGCGCCGGCTGGCTCGCCTTCCTGCCCTCCTTGACCGCCCGCGGCCTGTCCGGCATCCAATTGGTCGTCTCCGACGCCCACACCGGCCTGGTGAACGCGATCGGTTCCGAGGTCGGCTCAGCCGTGGGTGGCGACACTGCCGACCCACTGATCCAGGCCGGTGGGTGAGGCCCGCCCATCTTGACCGGTAGCCACCGACTGTCAGCATGCGCTGGACGGCTGGGTAGGGTCGCGGTACCCGAGCCGGAGAGGTAGATGCATGGCCCACGAGATTGTGATCGCGCAGACGACCAGTGACAACGAGGATCAAGCGAAGGCGCTGGCTCGGGGTGCGGTCGAGAGCAAGCTGGCAGCGGGCGTTCACATCGATGCGCCTATCACCGCCTTCTACTGGTGGAAGGGGAAGGTCGAGACGGCGCAGGAGTGGCGGATCTCGTACATGACTTCAACGGACCGCCTCCCGGCACTGGAGGCGTGGCTGCATGAGAAGCATCCGTATGACGTCCCCCAGTGGGTCACACTGCCCGTGACCGGAGGGTCGGAGGCGTACCTGTCCTGGGTGGTCGAGGAGACTCACCCGCAGTAGGGCACGCCACCCGGCGTCTCACTATCACTGAGCCTGCTCGCCGGATGGCTCACGACGCGAACGCCAGCAAGTGACCGGCCAGGTCGCGCTCCATGTCGGGGAGCCAGGCAGCGATGCTCTGCGCCCGCTGACGTCCCATGGTGTTCGGCTTTGACTCCGCTGCTGCCGCGAACTGGCGCGCAACGTAGACCCCACGGTCTACGTCGCCGCCGCGCAGAAGCGCCGACGCAAGGTCCCCGAGAACCACCACTCCAGAGTCAGGCAGTTCCTTACCGAGGCGCTCGACCGCGGAGTCGGCTGTGACCGACAGTTCTTGGCGCTTGAGTTCGCCGTATACGGAAAGCGCCAGCGAGTCCATCCGGTACGGCGTCACAAAGCGGACCCACGCCTGCTCGCTCGTGTGATTCGCGAAGTCATACGCGAATCTCGCCTGTTCCAGGGCCCGGAGAGCGCCGGCATCGTCCCCTGATTGAGCCGCTTCCTCCGCGTACCGTCCCAATGCCCACGCCGCAGCGGTCGCGTTGCCATGCCCCCGCACATCCTGAGCCGCCTGTGACAACATCTCCAGCGCCTTACCCGGGGTAGCGGCACCGTAGCTCGCGTAGCCAAGCGCCAAGGCGCGCAGGGGCGGGTGCCCGGCCTCCTTCGCGCACTCCGAGGTCACCCGGTAATAGGCAGCTGCCTTATCGTGTTCCCCCAGGTCCCAGGCGACCCATCCGGCAAGGGCCGCGGTTTCCCCCGCCGCGATGGTCAGCGCTCGCTCGTGGCCGCCAGCACGGGGAAGGGCCGCCGTGATCGCGTCCAGGTGAGACTCGACCCGGTTCTGCAAACTGCGTGCGCTTTCACTCAGCTCGTCCACATGCAACTCGGCCGCGTGATCAATGAGTACAGACGCGGACTCGGAGTCGATCCTGGCTCCCTTGCTGAGCGCGTAGGCAAGTCGGCCCCAAGGCTCCGCAGCGGCAGCTGCGCCAACGATGGCGCCTCCCAGCAGTGTTCGGCGCTTCACGTCGTCCAGGTCCTCCCCTTCAGCGTCGCCCTTCTTCTTCCGCCTGACTCGGGCGGCCTTTGCCTCCCGCAGGAGCGGCTCCAACGGGACGCCGCAGGCCACAGCGATGTGCCCAAGTGTGTGGTTCGTAGGGACGTTCTCACCGTTCTCGTACCGACTGACCTCTCGGCGGGTCACCGTCCCCCGGCCCGAGGCCGCGTTGATCGCATCCGCCTGCTCATCCTGCGATCGGCCCGCATTACGACGCAGCTGACGGAGTAGTTCGGCGAACGGATCTGCTGGCATAAGTGTGACCTCTGTCGGTGGGGAATCCAATCCTGACCCCAACTCCCCCCTCTTTTTCCCCCCTTGACAAAGTTTTCCCCCTCAGGTTTCCCCTGTTCCAGATCACGACACCACGATGCGATGGGCACATGACCACGCACCAGGCAGCAACGTCTCCCCAACATGGGATGACTGACGGCGGCCCCACCGCCGCCAGCAGCGCGTCGGCCGTGTCTCCGCTGGCATCCCGTGCCTTCGAGATGGTCATGGCGCCGGCGAGTATGCACGTCGCTCAAGCACGAGGCACCACAGCGACCGTGCTGAGGCAGTGGGCCCTGCCGGACGCCCCGGCAGAGGACGCCCAGCTTGTCGTCTCAGAGTTGGTGACCAACGCGATCAGTCACGGCTCTGGGGCTGTGGGTCTGCGGGTGCGCTACGGCGACCACCGGCTCCAGATCGAGGTCACCGACGGAAGCACCACCCCGGCCAAGCGACGACGCGCAGGTGCCAACGACCTGGGCGGGCGAGGGCTGCTCCTCGTCGCACGCCTGTCACATCGGTGGGGCGTGGCCGACGGCGGCCGGACTACATATGCGGTCATTCTCACTCTTACGGAGGCACCCCCATGTCGCCGCACGGCGCAACCAATCTTGGATCCGACGTGTTGAGCCCCCTGGTCGACCGTGGTCTGGGTCTGGAGGCGCAGCCATCCGGCAGCTGGCCGAATGCTGGCCGGATCCGGGGGCGGCACAGCGGTCCCGACCCGTTGGAGCGCCTGTCGCGCAATGGGCAGTTCCGTAAGCTCCGCCAGCACTTCCATCGAGAGGCTGTCGAAAAGCGTGGCCGTCAAAGCAGCGACCGGCAGCTTCGCGTCCTGGCATACAGCTTGGTGCCGAGTCCGGGAGCCAGCCCCGACGAGGACTGGAACACCCTCCATGCCGAGGCGGAGCACCACGGCTACGCAATAGGAGCAAGGCTCCACGATGTTGCCGTACCCGTGCCCACGACGTACTTCCCTGGCTCGCGCACGGGCCGGAGCGTCTACACGCCCCCCTGGCAGCGCCCTGGATGGAGGGAAGTCGAGCGACAGATCCGAGGCGGATTCGCAGAGGGTGTGATCGTCCTCGACCGGCACAACATCAGCTCCGATGACGACGAGTACCACGCCGTGATCAAGCTCCTGGGCGAGCGCTACCAGGCGTTCGTACACCTCGTGATCCCCGAGGAGCCTACTGCGCCGACTTGAAGGCGTCCGCTGCGCTGGATGGACAAGAAGGGCTGGGGCTGGAGGCAGATCAGCGCCCAGGTCCTCCTCATCACCACCGTATTCGCCGTGCTCGCCATCACCTTCAACTTCACCTGACCAGAGGCCCACCATGACATTCGAGGGACACCCTGACCTGGCGCCACGGCTCCTGCCGCACCGCGAGCAAGGCGAGGCCCTCCTCGCCATTCAGGAGGCCGCCCCGGAACCGCCCAGTGAGGCCGGACTCGACCTCTTCGCTGTCCCCGCCGGCGAGGTGCAGGGTGGCGGCTTCAACCTCTCCCGCTTCCACCGGCTCTCCCGCCTGCCGACTTCGGGGAACGGGGCGGCCTCGGCTTCGACTGATGACCCGCAGGACGCAGCATGAAGTCGCTGTTGCATCGCGTCAGTCCCGACCAGTGGGATACCTGGTACAGCGAGGGTCGAGCCATAGACCGCCTCGTGACCGACGCCGAGGTCGACCGCTTTCTCCAGCACGTTAACCCGCACGCCGGGGCATCCGTACTCGACGTCGGCTGCGACATCGGCAGCTTCAGCCGACAGCTCTCCCGTTGGGGCTACGACGTGCTGGGCCTGGACTTCTCGCCGATCGCGATCCGGACCGAGCATCGGCAAGGCGTCAACGATCGGCTGCACTACGGTGTGCACGATTTCGACGCGGGGGCAATCCCGCCTCGACTGCAGCCCGGTTCTCTCGACCTCATCGTTTGCCGCAACATCCTGCCGTTCATCGACCACCCCCGTTTCATGGTCGACGCTCGCCGTTGGTTGCGCCCTGGCGGGCAGTTGTACGTCCTTGTTCGTGTCTGGTCCGAGCGTGGGGGCGAACCGGCCGAGAGGCCCTGGCAGCGCGGCTTCACCGAGGAACAAGTGCAGGACCTCCAGAACGGCTGGGCCGAACAGAACCGCTGCTGGCTCGGCAGACACACCGCGCTGTTCCTGTCCAACCCGCGCAACCGGACCTTGTGACCGTTCGTCGGCACCGGTGTCCACTCGTCAGCCCGGCATTTCCTTACCTCAAGTCGAGCCAGTGAGGGAGAAAGGACGCTGCCGGTCGAGTGGATGAGTGAACCGTGAGTGATCCGATTTCATCGTCCCGTCACGGTGCCTTACAGGGGTTTCCTCGATCTGGTCGCTATCCGACGTGTGCTCGCCCGCCTCGCCCGCAGCCGTCGCCCACACGGTCCGGCAGAGGAGTGCGAGTCGCCCCGCGTCACCACCCACCCACGAGCCTCAATGCGCCGTTCGAGAAGGCCGGCGGGCCCAGCCAGTACCCCGAGTGTGAACTCGATCCGGTCTCGGCCCTTTGAGTCGCGCGCAGCCGCCCTGATGAGGAGAACGAGCATGACCGTTCCCGCCCCGATTACTACACCGGCTCCGGCCGCATCCGAGATCACAGCTGGCGAGAGACAGCACGCTGGCCGCGCGCAGCGTGCGCTTCTTCTCGACCTCGACGGCGTCCTGCTCGACACCCGTCCGGTGATGCAGAAGGCGTGGCGGAAGGTGCAGGAGGCCCACGGCATCACCCTTCCGTTCACCGACTACGAGCGTCACCTGGGACGCGAGTTCGGCGACATCATGCATCGGCTGGGCGTCGCCGACGTCGACGCAGTCCGCCGGACGTACGAGACGGAATCCGCCGCCGTCGCACACCTCGTACTCGAATTCACCGGCGTTGTCGAAGTGCTCCATGCCTTCGTCTCCGCCGGCTGGCGGCTGGGCGTGGTGACGTCGAAGGACATCAACCGTGCCGCCCCGCTCCTCGCGCACCTCGGATGCCCCTTCGCCACCGTCCGCACCTCCGCTGGGCCGGGCCGGGCGAAGCCGGCCCCCGACCCGATCCTCCTGGCGTTGGTCGACCTCAGAGTCGACCCCGCCGCGGCTGTCTACGTGGGGGACATGGCGGTCGACCAGGAATCGGCGGCCCGCGCCGGTGTCGCCTACGTCCATGCCGGGTGGGGATACGGGCAGCCCACCTCGCCCGCGCCCGAGATCGTCGCCTCGCCGGAGGAACTGCTGCAACTGCTTACCTCCGCCTCGCCGTTCGTCGAGGGGAGCCTGGTGTGAGCACCCGCGCGACCGGCGGTCTGGGTCTGGTCCGCTCCGACTTCGCCGGCCAGCCCCGATGGGCTCTCGTCGGCAGCAGCGCCCTGGACCACGCGAAGGCCGACCACATCCAGACCCGGGAACTTGAGACCATCCCTGTCGATCGGCAGGAACTGCGCGCCCTAGTCGAGGACGTCATGGACGCCTTGGAACCATACGGATCCTCGCGCGCCTCCACACCGGGCGGCGTTGGCTGGCTCCACGTCCAGCACGTTCCCGTTCGGCGCTTCGTGGCCGAGATCCTGCGCAAGCTGCTGGCCCTGGAAGCCTGGGAGCCGTTCGCGACGACTCCGGGGCCCCTGGGGCTCGCCCCGTACGAGGGGCTCGTCGGGCTTCGTACCAGCAGCTCGCGGGAGTACCTCGCGTACACCGTCACGTGGTCCGGCATCGCCTATTTGCTCGGGGCAGCAGCTCCGCACAACCCGACCCGCTCCGCCCAGTTACGCAACCGCTCCCGTTCCAGCACGGCGAACACGGAGCCGAGCCCGCTCCCTGCGGACCTGCAGCAGCGAGACGTCGTGGCGCTGTCGTGGACCTCTCGGCATGCGGCCACCCTGATGCCGGTTCTCGCTGAACTGGAGCGCGATGGACGGACGAACCTGCTGCTCGATCTCGCCACCGATCCTGCGGAGCGGTGCTCCCCGTCGGCGGCGTCGGGCATCGACCTGCGCTCGGCGCCGAGCGGCCTCTTCGCCCCCTCCGGCACTGCCGAGGGCCTGCATCTGCCCGACGACGAACACGTCGTCCGCGTCAAGGGATATAGCCTCCAACTCGCGCGTCTCGTACGGCTCTTGTCCGTACTCCTCGAAACCAGCGGCGGGTGCACTCAGCCGTCATGGCGGACACTGCTCCGAGCAGAAAGCTGGCTCGACGGTGTCCTGTCCGCGACCCGGCCGCACACCGTCCTCCTGAGCAACGACACCAGCCCGCTGGGCGCACTGGCCGCGCACGCGGCCGAGCGTCACGGCGCGAACACGGTCCACGTCCAGCACGGAGCGTGGACGGCAGAGTCGGTCGCCTGGCCGGCACTACACAGCCGCGACATCGTCGTCATGGGCGAACGGGACCTCCTCCTGGCCCGAGCGTGGGTCCGCCACCCCGCGGGCGAGGTACACGTGTTGGGACAGCCTCGCTTCGACGCGCTGGCCGCCCTCGGCCGTGAGGCACAGCGGCGGTACCTGGAGAAGGTGCTGGCTCCGGGCAACCGCCGCGCCCCTGCCCGGATCGCGGTGTGGGCCTGCCAGCCGTTCAGCCCCGGTCACCTCAAGACCCAGGCGGACCTCCTCCTGGACGGCCTGAGTGCGGCGGACGGCGACTGGGGTCTCGTCATCGCTCCGCACCCGGCGCAGGACCCCGGTGCCTTCGCCACGTTGCTGAAGCAGGACGGAGGGCCGCTCGTGGCCGTGGCCGACCCGCGGGTCGGCGCGCGGGGCTGCCTCGCCGGGGCCGACGCTCTGGCGAGTGCGTACTCGACGTGCGGGATCGAGGCCGCGCTGCTCGACGTCCCGGTCCTCGAAATCGGCACGCCGGGCGAACGCACGCTGGACCTATCCGGCCACGGCCTCGCGACCCGGTGCCACAACGCCGTTGATGTCGCCGAAGCGCTCTCCGCACTGCTTGAACCGGGCACGCCCGTTCCGAAGACGGCCATGGACGCGGTGTGCCGGTGGCGCGGCGACAGCGCGGCCCAGGTCGCTCGCCTCATCACCCAGCGCGCCGAAGCCAGCGCCAGATCATCCGACCACGTCCACCACGATGCCTCCGGCGCGACCTCTGCGTCGCCCCAGGGCGAAGGAGTTCCTGCCCGATGACACACCTCACCGCCGACAGCATGGCCGAGCTGTTCTCCGGCGCCATCACGCTGGCCAAGTCCGGCGAGAAGGTCAGCCCCCGGGGCATGGCCACGCGGGAAGTCCGTGACGTCCACCTGCTGCTCACCCAGCCGCGCGCCCGCCTGCTCTACGCTCCCCCGGCCCGGATCGTGAACCCGGCCTTCGCGGTCGCCGAGACCGTCTGGCACCTCTCCGGCTCCGACGACCCGTGGATCTTCGACTACAACGCGCGGCTGCGGCAGTACGCCGACGACGGCGTACTGCTCGGCGCTTACGGGCCCAGGATGCGGAACTGGGGCGGCAAGGTGGACCAGCTGGCCCGTGTCGTGGAGATCCTCAAGGAGGACCCCGACTCCCGGCGGGCCCTGATCCAGCTCTACGACCCGGCCCAGGACGCCGCAGGGCACAAGGACGTGCCCTGTACCCTCGGCTTCCGCTTCCACCTGCGCGACGGCCGCCTGCACATGGCGACCATGATGCGCGGCCAGGACGTGTGGATCGGCATGCCGTACGACGTGTTCTTCTACACCGTGCTGCACGAGCTGGTCGCCGGGTGGCTCGACGCGGAGCTGGGCGAATTCCACCTGCATGTCGGCTCGCTGCACATCTACGACGAGCACGTCGCGCAGGCCGAGCTGCTGACCTCACTCGCGGCGAGCCCGCTCATGCCCGAGCTGCGAACACCGTGGACGCGTTTCGACGCCCTGCTCGACCAAGTCGAGGCCCGCGTCGTGACCGGCCACCCCGGCTGGGACACGATGGTCGAGACGCTGCGCAGCTACCGGCTGTGGAAGGACGGTGAGCGCGAGCAGGCTTGGCGGGCGGCCGACAAGATCGACGGCCCTCTCGGCCAGGCCCTCACCGCCTGGTACGGAGAACTGAAGCGGCGCTCGACCCAGCCCGCCGCGACGGCCGGGGCGAGGTGACCGCCGCCATGAAGCGCACGCCTTCGGTCGTCCTCGGCCTGTGCTCGTACACCCACGACTCGTCGGCTGCCCTCCTCGTGGACGGCGAATTGGTCGGCTTCGTGGAGGAGGAGCGCCTCTCCGAGCAGAAGCACACCAAGCTCTACCCGTCCCGGGCCATCGAGTGGCTGCTCGGCCAGGCCAAACTCACCGCCGCCGAAGTGGACGCCGTCGCCTACAACTTCCAGCCCGCCCGCTACCTCGCCGAGTCGCCCGCCGCCCTGCGCCTGGCGCTGTCCCCGGCGATACGCGAGCGAAGTCTGGCCCGAGCACACGGGTTCGCCAAGGTGGCCGTGCGCACCCAACGGCGCCTGCGCATCCTCGGCCGACAGTTCCCCTCTGCCCGTGTCGCGCCGATCCTGCACCACCGCGCCCACCAGCTCACCGCCTTCGCCGCCTCGGGCTGGGACGAAGCCGCCGTACTGGTGGTCGACAGTCTCGGCGAGCGGCAGACCACCACTATCGCCCGCGGCCACGGCACACATCGCCCCCGCACACAGACCCTGGAAGCGATCAACGACCCGGCCTCCCTGGGGTACGTGTACGGCGCCGTCACCGAGCACCTGGGCTGGCACCGGGGCGACGAGGAAGGCACCGTCATGGCGCTGGCCGCCCTTGGTGACCCCGCCCGCTTCCGCCACCTGTTCGCCCAGGCGGTCCGCACGACGGCTACGGGCTTCCGCATCAATCCCGGCTACTTCCCCGCGCGCACCCTCACGTCGGGATACCCGAGAACATCCCGGCAGTTCGTCGCCGAGACCTGCCCCGAACGGCACCCGAGCGAGCCGCTCACGGATCTCCACCGGGACCTGGCGGCTGCTCTCCAGGAGCGGACCGAGCAGGTGATGGTGCACCTTGCCCGCCGCGCTCGCGTGCTCACCGGCTCCCGACGCCTGTGCGTGGGAGGCGGTGTCGCCACGAACTGCGTGAGCATCGGGAAGATCATTGAGGCCGGCATCTTCGACGAGGTCTTCGTGCCGCCCGCGCCCGGTGACGCCGGTACCGCGATCGGCGCCGCCCTCGCCGTACATGTCGACGGACGCAGCCCCCGCCCTCTGGCAGGCGTCGCCCGCAGCTGCTACCTCGGCCCCTCCTACGAGGACCAGCCCCTCGACCTCACGCCCTGGCCCGGCCTTCACCAGAAGACCCTGGGCATCGAAACTGCTGAGTTCCTCGCCGACCAGCTGGCCCATGGCACGATCGTCGGCCTGTTCCAGGGGGCCGTGGAAGCCGGGCCGCGCGCCCTTGGCAATCGGTCGATCCTCGCTTCCCCACTGGAGCCCGGCGTCGTCGAGCGCCTGAACGCCACCGTGAAGTTCCGCGAACCCTTCCGGCCCTTCGCCCCCATGGTCCTGGCCGAGCGCGCCGGCGAGTTCTTCACGCTCGGGCAGCAGGCGCCGTACATGTCCATGGCCTCTGGGGTGAGGGACAAGACGCGCGAGCGCGTGCCGGCCATCGTGCACGCCAACGGCACCTCCCGCCTGCAGACCGTCACCAGGTTGCAGAACCCGTTCATGCACGCGGTCCTGACCGCCTTCGGCCGCCGTACCGGCGTACCCGTGCTGATCAACACCTCCCTCAACGTCAAGGGAAAGCCGATCTGCGGGACGCCCGAGATGGCGTTGGACTGCCTGGCCAACTCCGGACTCGACGCCCTGCTCCTCGAAGGGCGGTGGATCACCAAGTGAAGATCGGATACAGCTTCTGGGGCTTCCTCGGCAACGGCGTCACCGACACGCCGGACGGGGGACGCAGCCACCGGCGCCCCTTCATCGACGCCCTCATCGCCCGCGGCCACGACATCGTCTTCCTGCAGGCCGACCGCGACCGCCTCGAAGCCGGCGACGACCTCGGTGGCGCGTACACCTTCGACGACGGCACCCAGGGCATCGACGTCCTGTTCCTGGAATGGCGCTGGGCGATCACCGGCCGCAACACCACGGTCTGCGGGACCGAGGGGCACACCTGCGACCTGCACCGCCAGGCCCAACTCATCAAGCACTACACCGTGCGGCACCGGACGCCCACCGTGATCTGGGACAAGGACCGCACCCTGCGGGCCGAGAGCATGTGGCGGCGTACCGCCCACACCCTCGTCTGCGAGGCCGCCCTCGCGCCGACCCTGGACGCGCGCTCCCTCCTCTTCCCCGTCGCCGACGACCTCATCGCCCAGGCAGACCCCGCCACCCTCGCCGCGCGGCCTCGGGACCTCGCGCTCGGTTACGTGGGCAACCAGTACGACCGCGACGAGCCCTTCGACCGCTTCTTCGCCCCGGCCGCCGCCCGAGTCGAACACCTGGTCGCCGGGAAGTGGACGAAGACCGACCGCTGGCCGGACGTCCACTTCGTCGGCCGAATCCCCTTCGAAGCCGCCGCCGACGTCTACGGCCGGTCTCTGGCCACGGTCCTCATGCTGCCCGAGCGGTACGCCGTCGTCGGGCAGATGACGCAGCGCATCTTCGAGGCCGTGCTCGCCGGGTGCCTGCCCTTAGTCCCGGCGGACGTCCGCTTCGCGGACCGGTTCGTACCGGAGGAGCTGATCGTGCGCTCCGGCCGAGACGTCATCGAGCGGCTGTCATACCTCCGCGAGATCGCCGGCACTCAGCAGCACGCCGACCTGATCGCGGCGTGCGTGGACCGCCTGCGCCTGTTCGGCCTGAACAAGCAGGTCGACACCCTCGAATCCGCACTGCACGGGCTCGTCCAGACCACGGCGACCGAGCGGGGAGCTGCCTGATGGAGTCCGCTCGACAGGCTCAGACGCCTGGCTCATCAGAACGTGTCCGGGGTGATGGCTCCGCCGCACACCCGAACCTCTCTACGCTGGAGCACCATGAAGAAGGTCGCCATCGTCGGCTGCGGAGGCAGCGGCAAATCCCACGTGGCCCGCGAACTGGGCAGGATCCTCGACGCCCCGGTGACGCACCTGGACGCCGCGTTCTACGACGACGAGTGGAACGCGCTGCCCATGGACAAATTCACCGAGGTGCAACGCGAGCTGGTCGCGAAGCCGCGGTGGGTGATCGACGGCAACTACAACTCGACGCTGCCGGTGCGGCTCGAAGCCTGCGACACGGTGATCCTGATGGACGTGTCGACCGTGGCGGCCCTGTACGGGATCTTCTCCCGGCAGATCCGGCACGGGGCCGGGCACAAGGGCAACGGCGTACACAACCGCATCCACTGGGGTGTGATCAAGTACGTCGCCACGTACCGCCGCAAGATGCGCCCCCGGGTCATGGCGAAGATCGAGGAGTACGCCGCCGGCCGAGCCGACGTGGTCCTGCTGGCCAACCGGCGCCAGACGCGCCGCTGGCTGCGGAAGGTGGCCGCCGAGCAGTCCTGAACGGCCCGCGCCCCCGGAGCGGGGGTGCGGCATGAACGGGCCCAACCCGTTCCTGGACCCCGCCCGCCGGCATGAGCTGTACGGTCTCGCCTCCCGGCTGGCCGGACGGACCAGCGCCCTGATGCGCGCGAAGACGTCCGGTCGCCCCGTGCCCGAGACGATCGTCAGCTTGGTGCAGGCCCACCACGCGCATCCGAACCGCCTCGGCATGGTGCTCGACATCGGTTGCGGTCGCGGCACGAGCACCCTGGCCATCGTCGAGCAGCTGAGGCCCCGGCGCGTCATCGGCCTGGATGCCGCCCCCGCCCTGCTCGTCCAGGCCCGCGCACGCTCCGAGGAACTGCCCGACACCGTGGCGGAATTCGTCGAAGGGGACTTCCACGGCCTCCCGCTGCCCGCCGGGTCGTGCGATGTCGCCGTCGCCGCGTTCTGCCTCTACCACTCGCCGCGGCCGAACGATGTCATCGCGCAGATCGCGAAAGTTCTGGCCCCCGGGGGCCTGGCCGTACTCGTCACAAAGGGACTCGACAGCTACCGGGAGATGGACCAGCTGGTCACTGCGGCCGACCTCGATGTGCGGGCCGAGAAGCACGAGAGCCTCTACACCGCCGCGCACAGCGGCAACCTCGCCGCCCTGGCCACCTCCTCGCTCGAGGTGATCGCCACCCTGGACGAGGAGCACACCTTCACCTTCGACGGCCACGACCACCTCGCGCAGTATCTCGCCACCAACCCCAAGTACGACCTCGCGCCCGGCCTGTACGGAAACCCCGGGGCCCTGGCAGCGACCTTGCACGAGTTCCTTCCGGACCAGCCGCTGACCACTCGGTCCCTCATCACCTTCGTCGTCGCACAGGCGAAGGAGGAGCCAGCATGACCCTCCCACCGTTCACCAAGCACTACGAGACACTGGAGCGCGCGGCGGGAGCTGTCCGCCACTACCGGTGGATCAAAGAGCACGCGAAGCCGCTGCGACAGCCGGCCCTTCACGAGATCGGACCGGCCAGTCTGGCGTTCGAGCGGGTCGAAGGCCGCTCCGTACGCCCCGACGACCTGCCGCGCATGGCGGAACTGCTGGGCCGCGCACACGGTGCCGCATGGCACAGCGCCCTTCAGTCGGCATCGCTGGGCACTCCGCACCACTTCAACGACGGCACGCCGTTCGACGACTACCTCGGCCCGCGGGAGATCGCGCTCCGGCGACGCCACGAGCAGGGCTACCTGCCGAACAAGACGGCCCTGTACGCGATGCTCGGCCTGCTGAAGGGGACCGCGCAGGGACCGCTCGCCTTCTACAAGGACAGCAACCCCCGGAACTTCATCATCACCGCGCCCGGGGACATCGTCACCGTCGACACCGACGACCTGTCCCTAGCCCCGATGGGATACGACCTCGCCAAGCTCATCGCGACACTCCACCTGACGTACGGACCACTCACGGACCAAGCCGTCAACGCCGCCCTCTGCGCGTACAACACGGCGGCCGGATGCTACGGCTCCCGGCTCGACGCAACGAACCGCGAACGCCTCGACGACTTCCTGGCCCTGCACGCCGTCCTGACCGCCCCGTACGTCGGGCGCAACGGCTACCACTGGCCGCTCCGCTCCCACCTCCGAGGAACCCCATGATCACCACCGAACTCGTCTTCGTACGGCACGGCCAGGCCCAGTGCAACGCCGACGGCCTTGTCGGGGGCCCGCGCACCTGCACCGGACTGACCAACCTCGGGTACGCCCAGGCCGAACAGGCCGCGCGCCGCTTGGCCACCGAGCACCTGAAGAGGCCCTTCGACATGGTCTACGCGGGCCCGCGGATTCGCCTCGTCCAGACCGGCGAGATCATCGCCCAGACGCTCCAGGTTCCGCTGCACTTCGACGACCGGCTCGACGGGCCCGTCCACGGCGATGCTGACGGCAAACCTTGGGATGCGGTGAAGACAGCCGCCAACGGTGGCCCGCATGTGCACCCCGACAGTTCCTGGGCCGCTGGCTCCGACACCTGGAACGGGTACTTGAAGCGCGCCAGCAAGAACCTGAGTCAGCTCATCGAGGAGAACGAGGGGAAGCGCATTGTGTTCGCGGCCCACGGAGAGACGGTGATCACCGCGCACACCCTGCTCCTCGACATCCCGATCGGCTCGCCGGCGGGCTTCATGCACAACCACGCCTCAATCACTCGCTGGCAGCACCACCGCAACCGCCTGGGCCAGACCCGCTGGATGCTCGATCGGCACAACGACACCGAGCACCTCAGTCTCCTCACACCGGAGCCGACCCCGTGATCGCCACATCGGACGACCCCCGGATCCAACTGGCGCACGATCTCCTCGGCGCCGTCGAGATCGCGCCGGACCCCCTGCTCCCTCCCCGGGTCGTGCGCGTGGTGGCCGACGACGGGCAGCACTTCATCGCCAAACAGCACGCCGAGCCCGGCCGATACGCGAGGGAACTCCACGCCTACCGGACCTGGGGCACCCACCTGACCGGCCACGCGCCGAAGCTGGTCGGCCGTGACGACGCCACCCGCACCCTTCTGCTGACCGCGCTCGCAGGCGATCGGGCGGACACCGCGGCCCCGGGCTCACCTGAGGAGGAACTGGCCCATCATGAGGCCGGCCACGTCCTCGGCAAGCTCCACCGGGCAACCGCCATGCCCCAGGGCGGCGCCGTCGGCGCCGCGCTCGCCGAACGCCTCCAGAGCTGGATCGACCGGGCCGCTCACGTCGGCCTCATCGACACGGCCGAGCGGAACCTGCTGAAGCACCACGCGGCCATCCTGGGCCACAGCCTCATGGACAGCGCGATCTGCCACCTCGACTACCAGCCGCGCAACTGGCTGATCGGCGATGCCTTCGGCATCTGCGACTTCGAGCACATGCGATGCGATGCCCGCGTCCGCGACTTCGCCCGGCTCGAATTCCGCCGCTGGCAGGCCGCGCCCCACCTGCGAGCCGCCTTCCTCGACGGGTACGGCCGCCCGCTGACCGACACCGAGCGGCGCCTTCTGGTGTCCTTCGGCGCTATCGAGGCGACCACCGCCCTGGTCAAGGGCCACAAAGAGAACGACCTCGCCCTGGGCGCGCACGGCCGAACCGTCCTGTCCCGCCTCACCTGACTTCCTCCCTTCGATCACCTTCCTGGAGATTCACGTGCCGCAGCACGAGCAGCACCCGACCACCGCCGCCCCGCGCCGGGCTGTGGTGACCGGCTCCGCCGGATTCATCGGCTCCCACCTCGCACACGCCCTCGTACAGGCCGGCACCACCGTCATCGGCGTTGACCGCCGCGACCCCTCCGCCGACGCCACGGCCATCGCCAATCTCGCCTCCCTGCGCGGTATCCCGGGGTACCACCACATCACCGCCGACCTCCTCAACTGCGCGATCGACCCACTCCTGATCGACGCAGACGCGGTCTTCCACCTCGCCGGCATTCCCGGCGTACGGCCCTCCTGGGGGCCGCAGTTCAGCGACTACCTCGCGTCTAACGTGCTGGCCACCCACCGGGTCCTGGAAGCCTGCACCCGCATCGGCGTCCCGCGACTGGTCGTTGCGTCCTCCTCCAGCGTCTACGGGCCGACCGACGGCGGCGCGAGTGTCGAGGCCGACCGTCCGAAGCCGGCCTCCCCGTACGCCGTGACCAAACTGGCCGAGGAACAGCTCTGCCTCGCCTACGCCGAGCGCCCCGTCGGTCCCAGCGTCGTCGCCCTGCGGTACTTCACCGTGTACGGCCCCCGCCAGCGCGCCGACATGTTCACCCACCGCGCCCTGCAGGCCGCTCTGACCGGACAGCCGCTTCGCCTGTACGGAGACGGTCACCAGCGACGCGACTTCACCTACATCGCTGACGTGGTCGCCGCCACGATCGCCGCAGCGACCGTGCCGACAGCGCAGGGCACGATCAACGTTGGCGGCGGGTCGAACGCATCGCTGCTGGAAGTGATCAACATTGCCACCAGCCTAACCGGCCGCGACATCCAGCTCCAGCAGGACCAAGCGCGCAGCGGTGACGTCTTCCTGACCCGCGCCGACCCCAGCCGTGCCCGAGAAGTCCTCGGGTGGCAGCCGCGAGTCGACCTCCACAACGGCCTGCGCGCCCACATGCAGGCCCTGGCCGCTCAGGTCCCCAATTACAGCCGAGCAGCGTAACCCCGCGGCCCGGAGCCCGAGAGGAAACGCAATGGAGAGTCCCGAGCGAGCGCGGCTGGACGCCTATTTCCGGCAGATCACGACGCAGTTCCCCGCCGGCGACGCGATCACGACGCTCATCATCACGCATCTGCTCCCCGAACGGCCGGCGTTCCTGCGGGCCATGACCGCGGTGTCCACGGTCGGGGCCGTGCTACCGAAACCCCGATCGATCCACCAGTCGACCCTCGACGCCGTCCGCCGTACCTTCCCCGTCCACGACCTGACGCGAAAACGGTTCACCGACAACACTCAGGCCCTGGACTACCTGGAGGACATAGCGGGCGGCCGGGACGTCGTCCTGGTGGATATCGGCGGCTACTTCGCGGCAAGCCTCGACACACTCGTGGGTAAGTTCTCCGGCCGCATCCTCGGCATCGTCGAGGACACCGAGAACGGACACCAGCGGTACGCCGCCCTCGACAAACTGCCGTGCCCGGTCGTCTCGGTGGCCCGCTCCCCGCTCAAGGACTGCGAAGACCACCTCGTCGGCCGCTCGATCGTGTTCTCTACCGAAGCCCTCGTCCGCGCCCGCGGGGACATCCTCACCAGCCGCAACGCCTGCGTCATCGGCTTCGGCAAGATCGGCCGCGCCATCGCCCAGACCCTGCGCGCCCAGGACCTGCGCGTCACCGTGTACGACAGCGATCCGGTCAAGCGAGTTCAGGCGCACTCCCTCGGCTTCCGCACCAGCACCTCCACCGCCGAGGCCGTAAGCGACGCGGAACTCGTCCTGTGCGCCACCGGCAACCTCGCCCTGCGGCAGGGCGACTTCGCCGCCCTACGCAATGGCGCCTACCTCGGATCGGTGACCTCATCCGAGGACGAGCTCGAACTCGGAAGCCTCCACGACCTCTACCAGCGCAGCCCTGTCAGCGCCCAGTTGACGCGATACGAGGTCACCGGCCACTACTTCTACGTCCTCGCCGACGGCGGTGCCGTCAACTTCGTGCACGGCGCTGCCGTCGGCGCGTACATCCACCTCGTCCAGGCCGAGATACTCGCCGCCACCGCCGCGCTCAGCCACACCCGCTTCCAGCCCGGACTGCACGAGATGCCGGCGGCAGACCGCGACGCCATCGCCAGAACCTGGCTCCACTACTTCGAAAGGTGACCTCAGTGCCTCCCGCCGTCGACCACATCCGCTCCGTCGCCGAGGCGTACCTCGCCCGCCACTCGGACGAACGCGACTCCCTCACCCTGCTGTTCGCCGCGCTCGCCGCCGCAGACGACCCCACGAACCGCAAGACGTTCCCCGCCCACGTGACATGCAGCGCCATCGTCATCAACGGCGCCCGGCACATGCTGCACATCGTGCACAAGACGTCCGGAAAACTGCTGGCGCCCGGCGGCCACAACGAACCGGATGACCGGCACCTGCGCGACGCCGCCCTGCGCGAACTGCACGAGGAGGCAGGCATCCCGCCCAGCGCCGTCGTTCCCCTCTCCGGCTTCGAGGACGTTCCCCTCGACATCGACGTTCACACCATCGACGCGAACCCCTCGAAGGACGAGCCGGAACACCACCACGTGGACTTCCGCTGGGTCTTCCTTCTCGGCGCAGGGCACGCGGTGACCCTCCAGGAAGAGGAGGTCGACGGCTACGAATGGCGGCCGTTCACGAGCGCCGCCTCGCCCACCGTCCGCTCCAAGCTCGCCCTGCTGCCCTGAAGGCCCACCCCTACCCGACCACCAGGAGGACGCCGTGGCCGCCACCACAGCTCTGACTCCCGGCGCCACACCGCGCCGGCACGTCGCTGTCATACCCTGCCGCTGGGGCGCTTCGCGCTTTCCCGGTAAACCATTGGCTCGCCTCGGCGAAAAGCCGCTGCTCTGGCACGTCCACCAGCGCTGTCTGGAGGCAAAACGTCTCGACGGAGCCATCGTGGCGACCGACGACGAACGCATCGAAGCGGCGTGCCGCCAGCTGGGCATCGAGTGCATCCACACCGGTAAGCACCTCACCGGCACCGACCGCGTCGCGGAGGTCGCCGAGCGCCTGCCGGCCGACGCGTACATCAACGTCCAGGGGGATGAACCGTTCATCTCGCCGACCGCCATCGACGCCATCTCCGAGGCCCTGGAGTGCCTGCCACCGGGCGCGTTCGCCGTGAACGCGTACACCGAACTCGTCGACGTCGGCGCCGTCCTGGACCACAACGTCGTCAAGGTCGTTGTCTCTGCCCGAGGCGAGGCCCTGATGTTCTCGCGCCAGCCCATTCCCTATCCGAAGGGCGACCGACCGAAGTACCTCCGCCAACTGGGCCTCTACGGCTTCACCGGCCCAGCTCTCCGTCGCTTCCTACAGCTCCAGCAAGGGCCCCTGGAGCGCACCGAGGGAGTGGAGATGCTGCGCTTCGTCGAACACGGCCACGCCGTGCAGATGGTCCCTGTCCTGGACGACGGCGTAGCGGTGGACACCCCTGAGGATCTAGCGCGAGCCGAGAGCCTCCTCGCCCAGCACGCATGCCTAACAGCTGGCGCGACGGGGCGGCCTGTCGGCCCTTGAGGTGAGAACGATTTCCTTCCGCCGCAGGAACTGACGGCCGCACATGCAGGACATCCTTCGGGACTCCACTGGCCAAGACCAACCCGCCCCAGGAAACATGAACGCGCTGCGCCCGGACGGCGCCTGACCCAAACCGCCCCTCGCCGCCGTGCCGCATCCGGTCCCCGAAACGCGCCCGCTGAGTCCGACCTGCCCCAGAACGGCCCTCACCCGTTCTGGTTGCCCGGCTGGTATCGATCCCGACGATGAACGTCTACAAGGGCGGCGAGGTCGTGCAGACGATCGTCGGCGCCAAGCCGAGGGCTGCCCTGGAGCGTGAACTCGCCGACCACCTCGGCTGAGTGGCCACAAACGAAGGACCGGCCCCTCGACGTGCACCCTTGCCATACGACAGCGCAGATGGCGGCTGCAGCTGTGGCGCCTGGCTAGCCAGTGCGCCGACCGTCGGCGGCAGGATCGCGCGTACCCTGTTCAGGCCGTTGTAGTACGGCTCTGGAACCGACCTGCTCCGCGAACGCCGCGCTGATCAGCCTCTTCCAAGGGGAACCCTTGGTCGCCAGCATCAGGAGCTGAGTCCCCCGGCAGTCGCTCTGAGAAGCGAACCCAGGTCTTCGGCCATTGCGAGCAGGGTCCGGTCCGAGTGCGCCGGTCCGACGAGCTGCACACCGATCGGGAGACCGCTCGCGTTTCGCGCAACAGGCATGACCAGGCTGGGCAGACCAACGTGGCTAGTGAGGTTGGCCCAGCCGGTCTGGTCGAAGAAGCTCCGCTCGACGCCGTCGACCGTGAGAGCCCGGGTACCGGCCAGGATCGCCGCGGTGGGAGCGGCGGGGGTGATGACGACATCGTGCTCAGCGTCGGCGAAGAACCGGTGCCACGTCTCCCGAAGGCGGAGACGCTCCTCGTTGGCGCGGAGCCAGGCACGGTGTGTCTGCGTTCGGTGGCGGAGGAAGGTGGCCCGTGGGCTGGCGTCATCCTCGTGCAGGTCACGCGCCGCCGCGAGTTCGGCCGCTCCAGCTTCATCGTCGGTGGCGGCCGTCGCGGTGGCATGGAGGAGTTGCTCGAAAAGGCGGAGCGAGCCAGCGAAGCCGACCGGTCCCGTGGTGCGGCGGACCTTCGTGCCCGAGGAGGCCAGCGCCTGCTCGACAGCGGCGAGAGCATCGGCAGTCTCACGGTCGACGGGGCAGCTCGCGTCCTCGGCCCACACCGCTACGCGGAGCTGGCCGACTGCGCGGCGCGCCATGGGCAGTTTCACGAGCCACGGGCTGTTTTCGGCGGGTGACGGTGTCGTCAGCGCGTCGAGGAACAGGTCGAGGTCCCGGGCGTGGCGTGCCAGAGGGCCCGGGGTAACCATGTCGCTGCTGGTGATCCATCCCGGCGGGCGGGGTATGTGGCCGCGAGCCGGGACGAGTCCATGCGTGGGGCGCAGGCCGTAGACCCCGCAGTAGTGAGCCGGAAGCCTGAGTGAACCGGCGAGGTCGCTGCCGAGGTCGGCGGGAGTCAGGTGGGCGGCGACTGCGGCGGCGGGGCCGCCGGAGGAGCCGCCGGCAGTGCGCCCAGGATCGTGGGGGTTGAGCGTGCGGCCGAACAGGCTGTTGTCGGTGTGCAGGTCCTGGCAGTACGCCGGCGTGTTCGTCTTGCCCATGATCACGGCGCCTTGGTGGCGAAGCCGGGCGACCGCATCGGCGTCGCGTGCGGGGACGTGATCCGCCAGATCCTCGGCGCCGCTGGTGGTGCGCAGGCCGGCCGTCTCGAAGCTGTCCTTGATCGTGAGGGGAAGGCCGTCGAGGGTCCCGCTGCTCTCGTTGCGGGCACGACGTTCGTCTGCTGCTCGCGCGGCGGTCCTGGCCGCGTCGTCGTCGCGGGTGACGACGGCGTTGACGTGGCTGGCGTCGATCCGGGCAAGGTGGAGGTCGAGCAGCTCACGGCTGGAGATCTCGCGGCGATCCAGGGCTTGGAGCTGGACGTGTGCGGGCTGGCGGGTGAGGTCGGTCGTCATGGGGAGACTCGCTCAAAGTGGGGGGCTCGTGCGGGCTGCCGGGGCAGGTGGCGAGCGACGTCGAGGAGAGCGTCGATGTCGTCCATGGGTCGGCTGGTCTGACGTTCGGAGTCGGCAAATTCGGTGAGCTGGTCGGGCGCCGGTCGGGTGCCTTCGGCCCGGGCGGCGATTCCAGCGACGGTCTGGTCGGCTGTGACAGCTGCAGACAGCTCCTGGCCGTGAAGCCCTCGGGCCCGGTGATGGGCTTCGCTGGCCTCACGGACCGCGGCGTCGAGGTATTGGCGGATCACGAACCGGCCGTCCCGAATCTCGACTGCTCGGCGGTAGAGCCGGACCGAGATGCGGCGCAAGCGACGCCTCTGGGCCGGGTCGACTCGGTCGATCGGCAGCTCGATCTCGGGCGCTTCGCTGTAGAACGCCAGCCACAGGGGGCGCAGGCCGTAGTAGCTGCGGTACTGCTTGATCCGGTACTGGACGCTCTGGGCCTGGTCGCTGATGGTGGGCACGAGCCAGCCGATGAGCGTGAGCATGGCGCCGACATCACCGCAGGTCCAGGCGAAGCCCTCCCAGTCTTCGAGGGAGGTGTCGAAAGCGCCGGCGATCACGTTGCCGATGCGGACCGCGCTGTATCCGAGGGTGACGGTGGCCCCGAGGGCGACAATGCGCAGGCCGACGCGGACGGACCCGCGGGTGCTGCGGCGGGCCAGGCGCCAGCAGGCGCGGGCGAGGAACAGCTCCCCGATGGTGTAGGCCGTGACGTACACAGTGAGGTACGCGGCGTACCAGTCGTCGTGCGCGTAGTAGAGCGTGAAGTCGATCGGATGAGGCGCGCTGGGCGTCAGCAGGGCAAACAACACCAGCAGTCCGGTGATCACCGCGAAACCGGCTCCGAGCCACCGGTGGCTCCGCCGGCGAGCGACTTCGGGCGGGCAGCCCCAGTACGTGAGAACCACCTGCTGGCAGGCCAGGAGCGCGACCACGCAGCCTTGCGCGAGGGGCACGGAGAGGTTGACGGTGCCGAGGACTCGGTCGAGGTAGTTCCACATCGGTGTGATGGAGAACAGGAACGACAGTCCTGACAGCAGGAAAACGGCGGCCAGCGCGGTGGAGGCGGGGTCTCGGCGGCGGGTTGGCACGTCGCGCAGGAGGCAGAGGAAGCCGAGCGTGGCGACGACGAGGCTGATCGGATGAAGCAGGTCCTTCACCGCCGGGCCTCCCGTCGGCGCAGCAGCGTGTGCGTCACCCGGTCCTGTACCTCGTCTCCGGAGGACTCGTCGCTGCGCAGCCACCGGTCGATGATCCGGCGCTGGAGCAGCGAAGCGAGGAGTTCGGTGTCCCGCTCCTCGTCCTCCTCGTACTTGGTGCGCCCCAGCATCATCTGCACGGTGGCCGGGTCCACGCTGGTGATGAAGGTCGGGGCCAGCGCGGACACCGGCCGGTTCTCGTGGTGGCCGAGCAGGAGGTGGCTGAACTCGTGGGCGATGATGTGGTCCTGGTGCAGGGAACTGGTCCGCGGGTCGTAGAACACGTGGACGGCACTCTCCGTGACGGCGCATGCCCCGCACACCGCGGGCGCCTGCTCCCGGGGCTCTAGGACCACCTTCCGTCTCGTGCGACGGGAGACCTCGTCACTGAGATCGCGGACATTAGTGACGTGCGGGAGCTTCAGCTCGGCCAGAAGGTCAGGCCGGCGCAGCCTACGTGCAGACCACATTACTTTTCCTTGATCACTCGCTGAACTAAGCCGTTTTACGCGCCAGTTGAGGGCGGCAACCCCTCGGATTTTCTTACGCTCTCAACGATCCCCAGGACGGCATCTTTTCCGTCCGCAGAGACGTCAGATAGACGAAGAAGAACGTTCTTGATCTTCGCGTCGCGAAGCAATGCGAGCAACTCAAGCTCCTGCACGGTCTTTTCAGCGACGGCATCGTCGAACCAATAAGCGGGATCCACCCCGAAAAACCCTGCGAGTGCTTCGAGGTGACGCTTCGTCGGGTTATCGCGCTGCCCCGTCCGAAGGAGCCACAGGTACTGGGCCGACAGCTTGCCCAGGCCCCGCTTCTCCATCAGTTCGGCCACTTCAGCGTTGCTGAAGGGGCCGCGATCGGGCGGGTGCACCGTATCGAACAGGCGGTTTAGGCGGTCCATGAGCCCCTTGGGGTTCACCTGGCCTTCGTTCGGTTCTTTCATGATCCTTTCCTGGGCGGGCTCCGTGGTCACTTCAACCACCCTACCTCGCAATAAACACCAGTTGACGAGCCGATCCCGGATATGGAAAGTTCTTCCTCGCCAGCACGTCTCTGCGTGGCGAGCCCCGTCTGTTTCAGGTCGGCCTGTCCGTTTTATCGGCAGGAGCACGCCTGGCGACGTGGCGTGAGCCACGTTCACCCAGCGGCATACGTCACGTCTGGCGCACAGACATTTTGATCTTCGACCGGAAAGCGTGGAGGCGGCAGTGGATACCCTTCGTCCACGTCGCATTTCCGTCGCTGGGAATACCAGACACCCACTTAAATCCGGACACAATGACGTTATCTTGGCGTTCGGGGCAACCGCGGCAACGGTGCTCCTCGACGCCGGAGGGCGACCCGCATCGAGCCCCACAGGCGGCTCCGGCTGCGGATCGCGCGGGGACTCTCTGCAATCAGTACAGAGTTTAAGAACCAAGACTGGATCTTGAGACGGGCCCGTGCGTATGTTCGTCGTCCCCGGGCAGCCCGCCCGCAACGATGGACGCGAGGAGCCCGCGAGCACGGACCGGACCGAGTAGGTCCCGTAACAGCGACGGCGCCCGAGAGCGGTAACTCCCGGACGCCGAACGCTAAGTGGCACGTCCGCCCCGGCAAGGGCGGAGATTGCCCACCATCACCACGCTGAGTCCTTCCAGGGGCGCACCAGCGTGGCAACACTGCAAAGGGGAGTATCGCATGTCTCCTGCCCTGCGCAAAAGGCCCTTCTACCTGGCCTGCGCGGCAGCCACCTCCGTCTCGGCACTTCAGCATCCCGAGCCGGACCACACCATCCCGGCCCCGGCGCGCCGCCGGCCCCGCCCGCTCATCGAGAGCGGCCGATGAGCGGCGAAGCCCGCGATTGGGTGTGGGAGCACAGCTCCAGCCGGGGAGCGGCGCGCCTGGTCATGCTGTCGATCGCAGACCGAGTGGCCGACGAGCAGTGCGTCTCCTGGGCCTCGCTGTCCAGCCTGGCCAAGCGCACGAACGCTTCCGTGTCCACGGTGCGCGAGGCCATCGACCGCCTGGTCGACGCCGGCGAGCTGGAGCAGCTCGACGACCTCGTCGGCCCTCAGCGCAGCACGGTCTACCGCCTGCCTCTCGCCACCGAAGCGGTCGCACAGGCCCTGCGAGCGCAGCAGCAGGGCGACGAGGGGGACAGCGACACGCCAGCGTCAGGCGAACCAGCTGCCCCTCTGAAACTCCGGCTCTCAGCTCTGCGCCGGTTCGGAATCCGCCCGCGTGAGGTGCCGGAATCATCCGCGACGGTCCGGAAACCGGCAGTACCGGAAACCAGCAGGGCCCGACGGAAACCGCCACCTCGACGTACCGAAAACCGGCACAGCGATGTACCGGAAACCGGCACACAGAACCGTAGTGAACCGGATCTGAACCGTAGGTACAGCAGTGGTGGTGCTGCCCTCCTCTCGGCTGCCGAGTGGCAGGTCGACCCTGCCACCCACGCCTGGACCCGCCAGCAGGGACACCTCGATCGCCTCGGCAAGCAGGGCCTGCAGGCAGCCGACGCGAAGTGGCGTGCCCACCGGGCCGACTTCAAGCCGAGGCCAGCGGATGCTTGGGCTGCCGACTGGCGCTCCTGGGTCGCCCGGGAGCACGCCCCGGGTCGCCCGAACCTCTACGCCGTGCCCGGCAAGGGCCCCGCCGCGCCGGGCGGCATGACGCGGGCCGAGGCCCACACCGCCGCCCTCCTCGCCGCCCTCGACGAGCCGACCGGAACGGAGTAGCCACACCGTGGACCGCCGCGAAATCGCCGCCCTGCTGGCCTACATCGGCCGACTCGACCCCCGCACCATCCGCACCGACCAGGGCGAAGCCCGCGACCAGCTCGCCCAGTGGCACGAGCTGCTCGGCGACGTACCGATGGCCACCCCGCACGGCTGGGACGCCCGCGTCGCCGCCCGCCAGCACATCCGCACCTCGCCGTACCAGATCCTGCCCGCGGACGTCGCCCGCCCCTGGGAGAGCTACCGGCTCGACCGCCTAGCCCGGCACTCCGACCCCACGCCGTCCGCCGATCCGGACGACCAGGCCGCGTGGACCGCCGAGTTGGTTGGTACCCGCCGCGCCGTCGCCGCCGGCACCGCGCAGCCCGCGCAGGCCCGGGCGATCACCAGCAGTCGTGACGGGGTCGACCCGAGGCTGGAGGCGCGGCTGCGGGAGATCGGCTCCTGCATACCGCCCGCCGCCCGAGCCGCCCTCGCGCCTTACCGGCCCGCCCGAGCCGCCCGCGAAGCAGCCGTCGCCCTGGGGCAGCCCGACGCCCTGATTGTCCGGTGCGAGTGGTGCCTGGCCCAGCCCGGCGAGCCGTGTCGTCGCCGCCGGATTGGTCTCGACGACGGGGTACGTGCCACCGCTCCGCGCGCCACCCCGCATCCCGGCCGTCTCGACCTTGCAGCCGCCCAGCAGGGCCGGCCGACGGAGCAGGTCCAGCAGCCCGCCATGGCCTGACCGGAGCGTCCGGCGCCTGTATCCCGTCCGATGCAGCGCCATCCCAACACCACCGTCCCGCCCCAGCTGCGGCGCTCGCCCGCGCGCCGCAGCCGGCACCCGGCGCCGCGTCCGCCCAGCACCGCCCCGGCCGGCCGACGCGGCAGCACATCGGAGATCACCTTGCACCACATCACCACCCACGACGCGCCGGCCACCAGCCTGCGCGGCATCGGAGACACCAGCTGGCACACCCGCGGGGCATGCCACGGCATGGATGTCGAGGACGCGGACGCCATTTTCTTCCCCCTCCCCCGGGACCACGAGGCCATCGCTGAGGCGAAGGAGTTGTGCGGCTGGTGCCCGGTACGCCGCGACTGCCTCAACTTCGCCCTGGAGAACGTCCTCAAGGAGGGCATCTGGGGTGGCCTCACCGAAGCCGAACGGCGTCCCTGGCACGACGGACTGCCCCAACGCCTCGACTACCGGCGCGTGACGGCCTTCTTCCGGGGACGCGACGTACACCTGACCGAGGCAGAACGGCAGGTCGTCATCGACCACGCCTACGTACGCGGCTGGCGGCCCGACCGGCTCGCCACCGCACTGCAGATCAGCCACAAGCACGCCCGTGACCTGCTCCGGCAGGCCGCCAACAAGGTACTCGACCGCGACCGCGCCTACGGCGTGCCGAGGCCCAAGAAGAAGCGGAAGAAGCCCACTCGGGCAGCAGGCAGCCCTGCGGCCGCCGCCGCACCCGGCACACAGCAGCCGGTAGCCCGCCCGGCAGCAGCGTCGACTCCGGTGTCCGCCCCTCTCGGAAAGGCCGCATGACCCACCCCGTCCTGACCCTGAGCGCCGCTCCGAATCTCCCTCTCCTCCTCGCCGCCGGCCTGCCCGCCGCTCTCGTGCTGGTGCTGAACGCCTGGGCGTTCCGGCGCCGCGAAACCCGCCCACAGAAACGCCTCGGCGGCACGGCGGTCAAGGTCGCGGCCCTTGCCGCTCTCGGGTGCACCGCCTACAGCGCAGACACGAGCTGGCGCTTCGCCGCCGACTACCTCGACATGGCCGGCACCGCTGAACGAGCCGGGATGTTCGCCGCGGCCGAGCTGGCGCTCTTCGCGACCGCGCTGATGGCACGGCAGAACCTGGCCGCTCAAGGCGCCCCCGGCCTGCCGGGCACGCTGGTCTGGGTGATCACCGGCGTGCAGGTGATCCCTGCCTACGCCGAGAGCGGTCCCATCGGCGGCACGGTCCGGGCCTTCGTCGGGCCAGTCATGGCAGCGATGTTGTGGCACCTCGCCATGGGAATCGAACTGCGCCTGCGGACCCCGGGCGCCGCCTCCCACGGGCTGATCGCCGTCCTGGGCCGCGAGGCACGAGAACGGCTCCTGTCCCGCCTCGGCATAGCCGCGCGAGACCGCGACGCCGCCCAGATCACCCGGGACCGAGCTACCACCCTCGCGGTCGCTCTGGCCGCCCGTCTCGCCGAGCGCACACCGGAGCAGCAGCGGAGCCGGAGCGGCCGTCGGCTCACGCGGCGCCTGTCGAAGGCGGTTGGCAGGGCCTCGGTCGGCACCGACGCCCGCCAGCGCGCGCAGCTACTCGACCAGCTCGCCGCCCGCCGGCACGCACTCGCCCTCGCCACGGTCCCGCTGCCCTCGCCCTGGTCCCCGGTGCAGAGCACCGGGACGGCAGCCACGGTCCCCTCGCAGTCGGCCTGGAAGGCGCCGGTCCCCGTAGCCGGTCCCCAGGGTCCCGACGAGTCGTACGGGGACCGGGGACCGAGCGCCCCGAGGAGGCCGGTCCCCGAGGTTGCGGACTCGAAGGCGTCGGCAGCCGTGGGGACCGAGGGCGAGAACGCCGGGACCAGGGTGAGGACCGAGGCCCCAGAGGCTGGTGCGGTCCCGGGGACCGGTCCCGCCAATCCGGAAGCCGCGGAGGGGGACGCCCGAGGCGTGGGGACCGAGCGTCTGACGCGAGAAATGCCTGCTCAGGAGCCTGAGTCGCATCGGGGACCGAACGCCACCGAGTCGGGGACCGAGCCCACCGGGGACCGGGGACACGAGGTCCCTCTCCGGTGGAAGACGACCACGAAGACCAGGACGAAGAACAAGGGGATGCGCGGCCGGTCCCGCACCCCGCAGACACAGCGCCCGCCACGCGAGCTGGAGCAGTCGGTGGACCAGCTCGTCCAGCAGGTCCGCCCCCACGTTCCCGCCCTGCTCGAACGGGACGGCAACGAGTCCGTCACCCGGGTCCAGCTGCGGGAGATCCTCCGCCGCGAGGGCCTGAAGGGCGGCCGGAACGATCGGCTGAGCCTCGTCCTCCAGGAACTGCGGAGCGACGACACCACGAAGACAAGGAGCACCGCCCGATGAAGACCTGCCACCAGTTCGACACCGTCCGTGTGGAGTACGAGCGGGAGATCGGCTTCATGCTCGCCCACTCCAAGCGGCACGAGGGCAGGCCGGCGGCGAATACCAGTGCCAAGCAGGCTGCCTCGACAAAGCAGCGGATGGCCCGGGCGCTCAACAGCCACGTCGGGCGCTGCCCCGAGTGCGGCTGAGCCGAAAAAGCCCCAGCTCAGCGCCCCTATCCGCAAAGGGTGGCCCGGCTCCGTGCCGGGCCACCGCCCCGCTCCAGGAGACACGTAATGATTTCTCGTCCCCCTCGCTCTTCCGAGCCCACCGCCGCCGAGGCCGGCGCCTGGGCGGACGTCCTGGTCCGCCGGCAACTCCTGCACGCCGCCATCCTCGCGCCGACCGGCCAGTGGCTCGTCCAGAACCGGCCCGACGGACCCGTCCGCGTCCTCCTGGGGCCGGCCGACGTCCTCGCGCTGGCCGCGACCATCCAGCACCACACCCGAACCATGGGGCCCGAAATCCGATGACGAACCCCACCCAGAACGCCACCACCCCGAAACCTGCTCGCGACTCCAACTCGGTCTCGGGGCGAGCAAGTTGGGGCGGAAGCATAGCTTCCGCCAAACCCGCCCCCAAAGGGGCGGGAGAGGACCTGCACCGGGGGGCGCAGGTCCTCCAGGCTTCGACCGAGGGCGGATCGAAGCCGGGACAGGAGGAACAGCAGAACGAACCGCGCGCCCGCCGACAGCGCGCTCCCCGCGCCCGTCAGCGCCCGCGTCAACCGCCCGAGACGAAGCGCCTGCACCAGCCCGCCACGCGTTTCAACGAAGACGAGTACGCCCTGATCAAGTCCGCCGCCGCCCGATGCAATCTGTCCGTCGCCGGGTTCCTCGCCCGCTCCGCCCTCGCCGCCGCCCGCGACCTTGACCGCACCAGCGCCGAAATCGCCGACGAACGCGAAGTGATCACAGCCCTGTTCGACAGCCGGCGTCGGCTCGGCTGGGCCGGCAGCAACCTCAACCAAGCAGTCAAGGCCCTCAACTCCGGCGCAGACGCCCCCCAGCTCGAAGCGGCCGTCGCCGCCGTACGGCGTGCCGCCGACACCGCCCACGAAGCCGCCACACGTCTGATCGAGCACCACGGCTCATGATCCCCAGCGTCAACAACACGGGATCACGGACCATCGGCCTCCTCAAATACCTGTACGAGACCGGCAAGTACGAGGACCACACCGACCCCCACCTCGTCGCCTCGTTCGACGGCATGTCCCCCGACCCCGGTCGCGACCCGGACGCCACCCTCAAGGACCTTGCCCAGATCCTGGACCAACCCGTGATGGCGCTCGCCGAGCACGCTCGCCCAGCCAAGCACGTATGGCACACCTCCGTACGCGCCGACCCCGGAGACCGGATCCTGTCCGACGAGGAGTGGGCGGACATCGCCCGCCGCATCGTCGCAGCCACCGGCATCGATCCCGGCGAGGGACAGTCCGGCTGCCGCTGGGCCGCCGTACGACACGCCGACGACCACATCCACATCGTCGCCACCCTCGTCACCGAGGACGGCCACCGCCCCGACGACTACCGCTCCGGCACCCGCGCCCAGGCCGAAGCCCGCCTCATCGAGAAGGAACTCGGCCTCCGCCAGGTCGCGCCCGGCGACGGCACCGCCGCACAGCGACCCACCAGCGCCGAACGCCACAAGGCCGAACGCCAGGGACGAGAGCGCACCGCCCGCGAAGAACTGCGCGAAACCGTGCGACGCGCGGTGACCGGAGCGAGAAGCGACGAAGAGTTCTTCGACCGGGTCGCCGCCGCCGGCCTCCTCATCCGCAAGCGCGCAGCGCCCTCCGGCGACCTCCTCGGATACAAGGTCGCTCTGCCCGACGACCTCAATAAGGACGGCGAGCCGGTCTTCTACCCCGGCGCGCGCCTCGCCCCCGACCTCTCACTGCCCCGCATCCGGGAGCACTGGTCCGGCGACACCCAGGACAACCCAGCTGCCCGGCAAGAGGAACCACCCCGTACGGGACCGGGCAGTCCGGCCGCCGCCCGCCGCGGGACGGCATCGGCCGCGTGGCAGGCCGTACTCGTCGTCGAGTACGGCGACGATGCGGTCGCCGCCGCCCACATCGCTGCTGCCGGCGAGGTCCTCGATGCCCTCGCGAAGACGTCCGCCGCCCACACCCGCCGCGAACTGCGCGACGCCGCAACGGCCTTCGAACGCGCCTCGCGCTCCCACGTCCGCGCCGTCCGCGGACACGACCGAGCACTACGGCAGGCCGCCCGCGACCTCGTCCACAGCGGCCCCGCCCTCGGCCGCGGGGAAGACGGCGCCACCACCGCGATGGCCATCGACATGCTGTTCTTCCTCATCATCGCCACCGCGCACTGGCACGCCAGAAAGGGACACGCCCAGCAGGCCGAAGCCGCCACCCGGGCCGCCGAGCACCTGCGCACCGCCTACCAGGCGGCCGCCCCCCAGCCCCTCAGCGTGCTCTACCAGCGAGGTCAGCGCCTCAGCCGGCCGATGCTCCAGCGGCAAACCGTGGTGCTTCGCGAGACGCTACCGGAGCTGGCCGAGCAGATCCTCGCCGAGCCCGGCTGGTACGCCCTGGCCGCCACCATCGTGGAGGCCGAAGCCGCCGGCCACGACCCGGCCACCCTCCTGTTGGACGTTGCGGCAAGCCGCGAACTCGGCACCGCGGACTCCGTCAGCGACGTGCTCGTGTGGCGGATGCGGCGAACAGCCGACCTACCCGCCGACGCCTCTCACCTGCCCGAGACCAACCCCGTAGGAAGCCGGTCCGCACCGCGCCGTTCGACATCCAGGCCCTCCGCGCCCGGTAGACGGCGCAGCGGGGAGGAGACGTCGCGTAAGGCCCGGTAGGCCCGCCGGGTGCCGCTGTGCGGCCTCAACGCATCACCGAGAGAAGGGACAGTGCCACTGCTCCGCCCGCAATCCACCGCATGGTCGTACGCCACACCGGACCTCGATGACGACCGACTCCGCCTGGGAGGCCGTCGGCATCCGTGCATCTGCAGGACGGACGGGCATGACGCAGGTGCGGCGAGTCGAGCCAGTGCACGTCTTGAAGTTGAGCGGTGCAGGGAGACGACGACGTGTGGTCGGGCACACCGTGGCAACGGCCATTCGCCGCGCGGAGACCCGCACCGTGGTCAACTCGTCATCGGGGCAACCGAGAAGCCGAAGCACCTGCTGACCTGGCCAAAGGCGACTGTGAACTTTGTGAATTGAAACCATTGAGGGCGTGGGGCACGATCATGAAGCGCGCAGGACGAGGTGACGAGGTAGAGGAGGACGCCAGGGTGTTTTACCGGATACGCCGCAGGGCCAAGGAGCCGAGCGAAGCCCAGAGACAGTTCGCCGAGCTGCACGCGCGGCTGCAGGGCCAGGTCCCGCCCGGCTTCGGAGTGCCGGCGCCTGCCGAGCCGGCCGGCGTCGTGGACGACTTCCTTCCGCCCGAGTTGCGCGTGCCGAGCCACGACCAGGTCGACGGCAAGATGATGCCGTGGAAGCAGCCCCTCGTCCTCGACGGGGAGATGGCCATGTGCGCCGAGTGCGGCGCATACCGGGACTGGCTGATCCTCTCGACGGGCGGCGAGATCTGGCTGCGCTGTCCGGCAGGCCACCAGCAGCAGGAGCCCCGCCTCGACACCGCCTGGTACAACCGCAACAGCGGACCCGCGGACGCGACGCACGCCACGTTCGAGGACTGTCTGCGCCACCTCGGGCACTGACCACCACTCCTACGACCCGGGCCCTCGGGCCGCACTGACCACCCGTCGCCCAGCACCAAGGGGTCAGTTCCGTCATGCGCGTTCGCGTCGCCACCACTGCCCTCGGCATCACCGCCGCCCTCCTCTCCCTGCCCGCCTGCTCCGCCGGCACCACCGGGGCCAAGCATCAGAGCCCCTCCGCCGCCCGGACGAGCAAGCCGGCCGACGCCGTCCAGAATCCGGCCTCGCTCTCCTCGGCTGCGCTCGAGTCGCTCCTGCTCGACCAGCGCGACCTCGGCAGCGGCTACCTGCCCAAGCCGGAGCATGTGGCCCAGCACTACGACGTCACGGTCCTCGGCTGCCCGGCCCTGAGCAAGCTGGGCGGCAACGCAGCGACCGGCGGCACACTCTCCTTCCCGCGCAAGGCGAAGACGGACTTCACCTACGGCGGCAGCTCCTCGGAGATCTCCGAGGAGCTGTACAGCGACAGCGCGAAGAAGCTGTCCGACGGTGTCGCCCGGATCTTCGACGCGATGACTGGCTGCCCGACCTATGAGGTCGTAGCGGGCGGCACCCCGGTCGACGTGGCCTCGCAGAAGCTGCCCGCGCCCCACAACCTCGGTGACGAGCAGTGGAGCCAGCTCCTGACGTTCACCACGGCAGGGCGGAGCACCGTGGTCAAGCAGACCGCGGTACGCGACGGCAGTCTGCTGCTGATCGTCTCCGGCTCCCCGGCCCTCGTCGACCGCCACCTCGGCAAGGCCCTGGCCAAGGCCACGGCAAGGAGCTGACCTGCCTGCCCGTAACACACGCTGCCTCCGACCCCCGTGGGTCGGAGGCAGCGTGTGTTACGGGCCAACGCGTTGAGCAGCGCGAGCAGCCTGGCCGGGCACCCAGGCTCGGACCTGTCCGGGCTGTACGTAGAGCACGTTCGGGTTGTGGCTGTGCGGCCCGTAGCCGCTGGATGCGTTGACGAGGAGGTACGCGCTTGCGGGAACGTGCCAGTTCCAGAACCATGCGTCCTGTTGCCGACCGGTGTCGCACCAGGTCACGACGGCTTTTGAGCCACGGCGTCCGTGCTGGTAGACCCGCGTGACCTGAAGGAGTTGCCCTTGCCCGGAACTTCGGTGCTGCTGGAATGCCTGCCACTGCGCGGCGAGGGCAGCCGTGCGCTTGCGGCGTGAACGGACCGTCAACGCGATCGTCACGGCGACGATGAAAGCGATGGCCATAAGGGCGCCGGGGCTGGGGTGCATGGCCGCATCCTGCATCGTTCCCTCACAGGGCGGCAAACCATCCTGGGCATCGAAGACCGGGCGACCAGTTCACCCGAGAAGCAAGAAAGTCCGGCACCCTCAACTGGGAGGGTGCCGGACTGCGATCACCGAGAGTTGCGCGCGGGACGTTAGAGGGCCGGCGCGCGCAGGAGGCGGTCCTGGGTGGTCTCGGGCAGCACCCGCCGCAGAACCGGTGCGGTCGAGCTGAGGGAGGCGGCGAAGGCGGCGACGAGATCGTGCGGGACGCTGGCGGCGAAGGAAGCCGCCCACAGACACGGTGCGCCGAGCGCGGGCTCGGCCCAAGCCTGCCATCCGGCCGGTCCCGTCTCGTCGGCCTCGGCCGCCAGGGCGTGCGGGTCGGCGTCCTGGATGAGGGGCGGGACCTCGCCGAGGCTGATGTGCGAGGTGAACGTCGGATCCGTCGCTGCCGCCTGGGGCTGGTCGATGTCGCGGAACCATCCGTGGGCGGCAACCGCGTCGAGAACCAGCTCGGATCCAGCAAGCGGCACGGCAGGCTGATCGCTTGCGTCGAGCGCGATGAGGAAGTCGGCCACCGCCTCACCGGGAACATCGCGGGTGAAGTAGGCCGACCACTGGGCGAGAGGGTTGCTCGCCTCGGCGCGGGCGGAGATCTGCCAGGCAATCGGCACCTCTCCCAGGTGGAACGGCTCGTCCGCCAGCACCCATTGGGCCCAACGCAAGGTGTCGGGGCTGATGTGCAGGACGGTGCTGCGCAGGATCTGGCGGTCCTCCGGCTCCTCGTCCGGCTCATGCCGTCCGCGGACGATCGTCAGGCTCGTCCAGCCCAGGCCGGCGAGCGTGTCGGCGACGGCGTCGTAGAGGCGCCCATCGTCACCGGCCAGGTGCCGGGGGCCGACCCAGAACGCGGGCTGGCCGCCACGTGAGGCGGACGGGTCGGGCGGGAAATCGGGGTACAGGGGCGCCTCCAAGGGCTCCGTACGGGTCTAGTTGCCGCCGGCGCGGCGGCGGGGGCGGCGCGGGGGCGGCTGGACGGGGCCCTGCCACGTCAGGGCGATGGCGACCTCGGGCGGCAGGTGGCCGAGCTGTGCGTCCTCGTCCGCTCCTTCGGCGAGGTAGACGACGGTCCGGCCGGTCTCGTCCACCGACTGCAGGACCTGCGCCAAGCGGTGGGCCATCGGGAAGAACGGGTTCATGGCCTGGCGGACCGGAGCACTTCGGTCGCAGCCGGACAGCAGGTCGATGAGATCGCCGACGGTCATCTCCGAGGACGTCACGAACAGCCTCCTGGGGTACGAGGAAAGGGGGAGCAATGGAACGGTTCGGCGGCCGGTACAGCCGGCCGATCGCAGGGCGGACACTTCGTGTCGGTGTTTGCCCGCGTGTCAGAGGCGGCGTGAGGTCTCCAGCACACGCGCTACGGCCGCGGCGACGATGTCCGCCGGCGTCTCGGTATCGAACGACAGGTGGTAGCCACGGACCTTGGCGGTGCCGGTGACGGCGATCTTCCATCCCTCGCCGTCCGTGCCGGGGCGTCCGAGCGGGAACCAGCCGAGGTAGAACCGGCCGTCCTTCGAGCTGACGTGCATGTCCGCACGATCATCGACGATCAGGTGGAAGTCCTGCGCGGAGAACTGGTCCATGACCAGCGCGGGCTGGCCGGGGCCGAGCTGCCACTCGCGCAGTCGCAGGGCTTCGACGGTGGTGGAGAAACCGGGGCCCGCAGGGGCTACGGTCACAGGCAATCACCTCTCTGACCTGGGGTTTCTTGCAAGGTCGTCTACGTTGACATGCCCTCGCAGCCGTTGGCCAGTCTTTCCGCGATCTTTCCTGTCTGCCCCCGGCGAACTGCTGTCCTTTGTCATCCAACCGAGGCGTTTGACAGCGAACCCAGTCGCTTCGTCTTCTCTGACAGTGAATCTAGTTGTTGCGGGTCATGACGTTGTTGACGGTGGGTTTGGGGCGGTCGGCGGGGCGGGATCCGTTGTGGACGGTCTGGTGCGGACGATGGCTTGGTCTCCTCGTGGACCGAACAGGTGCAGGATCTCCACGGTGCTTGTGTCCGCGGGGCCGAACCAGTGGGGCTCGGTGGTGTCGAACTCGGCCACTTCGCCGGGCCGCAGCGTGAAGTCCTGCGCCCCGAGGATGAGGCGTAGCCGACCGGCGAGGGCATAGAGCCATTCGTAGCCCTCGTGGGTGACCAGTTCCGGCTGGCGGGGGGTCAGTACCTGCTTGAAGACCTGCACTCGGCCCGGGTACTGCGTCAGGGGTACGAGGACGCTGCCGCGCTCCTTGTGCAGGGGCCGGAGGTGCACCCGAGGGTCACCGCTGGCGGGCGCCGCCACAAGTTGGTCGAGTGACGTGGTGGGCACGTGCCAGCGGGATGAGCAGGTCCAGAGTCGGGCGCCGTTTGCCCGATTCCACCCGGGACAGTGTGCTGACCGAGATCCCGGTCGTGTCCGCGAGTGCCTCGAGGGTGAGTCCCCGTTCCCGGCGCAGAATGCGCAGCCGGGGCCCGATGCCATCGAGTATCTGTTCCAGCTCCGTATCCCTGGCTCCTGTGTTCATGGATTCATTTTTGCAGTGTTCGCAAAATTGATGGGCGGCGGCTGTCGTTGGGGCTGAGCCTTGCCGGGCACTGTTCCCGGACCTCAGAGGTAGACCGTGACTGCGACGACACCCCTTGTTCAACCCATGCTGAGTGCGCGCAGACGCTGGACGGTACTGGCCGTCTGCTGCCTGAGCATGTTCCTGGTGGGCCTGGACACCACCATCGTCAATGTGGGTCTGCCGGCCATTGGGCGCGGCCTGGATGTCGACACTCGCGGTCTCGAATGGATCGTGGACGCCTACACCCTCGTCCTGGCCAGTCCCTGATCTCCTCCGGCGCACTGGCGGATCGCTTCGGACGCCGCCGGGTCTTCCAGTGCGGTCTGGCCGCGTTCGGCGCGGCCTCGCTGGTCTGCGCGCTCGCCCCGTCGGCCGGCGTACTCATCGCGGCCCGCGCCCTGCAGGGAATCGGTGCCTCGATGCTCAGCCCCGTGGCGCTCGCGATCGTGGTGAACGCGATGCCGGACCCGAAGGAACGGGCGCAGGCGATCGGCATCTGGGCGTCGGTGTTCGGGCTGAGCATGGCCGTTGGTCCCGTCACGGGCGGTGCGCTGCTCGCGGGGCTCGGCTGGCGGGCGCTGTTCTGGATCAACGCACCGGTCATCGCGGCCGCTCTGCTGCTCAGTGCAGTGTTCGTGCCGGAGTCCCGGGCACCGCGGGCCCGGCGCCTCGACCTGCCCGGCCAGGTCCTGCTGACCGTGGTCCTCGCGGTCGTGGTCGGCGTCCTGATCGAAGGGCCTCGCATCGGCTGGACGTCGCCTGCGGCGCTGGCGGGATACGCAGGGGCTGCTGTGGCGACAGGCGGATTCGTGTGGGTCGAGTCCCGCCGCCGTGAGCCGCTGATGGATCCGCGGATCTTCAGGAGCCCGGTCTTCAGCGGTGCCGTTCTGGGTGCGGTGGCGGTCTTCGTGGCTCTGACCATGACACTGCTGCTGAACACCCTCTACCTGCAGCACACCCGGGAATGGACGCCGCTGGCCGCCGGAGTGGCGACTTTGCCCCTGGCCGTCGCGGCGGCTGTCTGCGCCCCTTGGTCCGGCCGCATGGTCGGCCGCACGGGACCGCGGCTGCCGCTGCTCCTTGCCGGTGGGTTCATCACGGCCGGCGGTCTCTGCCTGGTCCGGCTCACTCCACACACGAGCGTGCTCCTGCTTCTGGCCGCATACTCGCTCATCGGTGTCGGGTTCGGCTTCGCCAACGCCCCGATCACCACCACCGCGGTCAATGGACTGCCACCCGCCCGTGCCGGCGTGGCCGGGGCGATCACCTCCACTGCACGGCAACTCGGCTCCGCCCTCGGCATCGCGCTCGCCGGCGGCCTGGTCACGGCCACCAGCCCGACGGGGCTCGCATACGCGTCCCGCCCGGGCTGGATCCTGGTCGCCACCTGTGGCGTGCTGGTCTTCCTCGTCGCCCACATATCACGGCCGAATGAGGCCACCACGGGCCCCGCCTCCCCGCACGCGCGGTGAGCCGCGTGACTCACCGCAACGCACCGTTGTCCGTTGAAGGCCGCCGCCGCCTCGTCGAGCGCTGCCGAACGCGCCCCATTGCTCACGTCGCCGGTGAGATGGCAATCTCCCGGGCCTGTGTCACGCGCTGGACGCCGGATTCCACACCGTCGTCGAGGGCATCCTGTACGCCGACCGGTATGCCGTGATGCTGGATGATCTCGTGCGCGACCACCGGGGCACCTCGCGTTGCTACTACTTGGATGTGCCGCTGCAGGAGACGCTCCGTCGGCATTCGACGAAGCCGGACCTGGAGTACCTGGCCCAGGTCACCGACGAGCATCTGCGGGAGTGGTATCGCGAACGGGACCTGCTGCCCAGCGGCATCGAGGCAGTCATCGAAGCCGGCAGCACCTTGGACGACACGGTGAAGCACATCCTGCGGGACACGAGCCTGGACGCAGTGCAGCCCATAGACCGCTGAGGATGCTCGAACACCGACGAGTCCGAGTAGGCAGCGGCACGGCTACGATCCCGGCGGGCGGGTGTAGCGCAGTGGTCGACGCGCGCGGTCTCCAAAATCGCGAGGACGCCGGTTCGAATCCGGTCACCCAGCCCAGCCGATCTCGCGGACCTCGATCGCACCCGCGTGCGGCATGTATTGGATCCAGCACGTCGAGCCGAACGCCTCCTGGATCTCCTCGACTGAGCCCGGGTCCCGCACGTCCGGGAAGGCGCAAAGTCCCGTCGTGCGATGTCGACGAGCGCGAGGACTTCGTGCCGCGCCTCGTCGGTCGGCAGCTCGGCCATCACCTCGACGGCAAGCTCCTCGAACACCGTGCCGTGCCTGTGCATAACGCCCCCTTGTGATCCACAGGGGCGTCACGGTAGTGCGAGGAGTGGGGGAACACGCGTGCCTGTGGATAACGCGGCATCGCCGCCCGTCGGGCACAGGGGTAGCACCAAGACAGTGTGTGGCGCGGGTAGTTGTAGCGCCAACTCCGCATGGCACGAGGCGATCCTGGCGCGGCCCCGCCGCTCCTCTGGTCGTTCTCCCGTACCGGCGTCGCAGCAATCGTGGCGCACTGCGCAGCCCTCATAATGGGAAGGATCCGAGCAAGGAGCCCCGCGGCTAGTGACGTCAATCACAGCTGACATTCGGCGCCAGCCGGACCGCCGGAGCCCCTCAATGCGCTTGACCAGTAGGTCTCTTGACGTTGACTCGTATAGGTTGCGTAACACCCCCCCATAAGGGTAAATTAGTGCATTTCTCGCATAGGTTACGGTCCAACGCATGGGACTCAATGAGCAGTTCGCGGCCGTCTCCGGCCCGCTTTTCGCCCTGCTGACGGTGTTGTTTGCAGCGGCCCTGTCGCATCCCGACCCGGCGGTCAGGGCTCGGCCAGAGCGGCAGTTGGCGGTGATCTTCCGCGCCCGCTAGGCCGGTGTGTGCGTCGGCTCACGTCGGAGCCTGGCATCGTGCGACCGGGCCGTGCGAGATGGAACGTTCGCCCACGCCAAAGCCCCCCGGAATCGCGCGGATTCCGGGGGGCTTTGGCGTTCCAGACGGGTCAGCTTTCGGCGGAGCCGTCGTCGCTAGTGGAGTTGTCCGTACGGCGTCGGCGGGCCACGAGGAGAGCACCTCCGCCGCCGGCGACGAGCACTCCGGCGCCGCCGAGCAGCCGCGGGGTTGCGTCGGCGCCGGTGTGCGCGAGCGAGCCCTCGGGCGCGGGAGCCGCTGTGCTCGATGCGGTCTCGTCGGTGGCCGGGGTGCCGGAAGACGCGGCGGACGGCAACGAGGGGACCTCCCCCTTGCCGGGCTTGGCCGGTGTAGGCCGGCCCGTCGGCTTGGTGGTGGGCTTGCCGGTCGGCTTCTCCGTAGGCGGCGGGGTGGTGGCAGTCTTGGCGTTGGTGACGGTCACGGTGACGGGGTCGCCCGGCTTGGCATTGAATGCCTTCGATGGCTTGTGTTTCTCATAGCCGTTGGGCGCCTTGACTTCCTTGACCCAGAATTGCGTGTTCCGGCTCGACACCGGCAGGTCTCCGGAGGCCGTGCCCTTGGCGCCGGTGGTCAGGGTGAGCAGCGTCGAGGTGCCGGTGCCGATGTTCACGGTCGCGCCGGCCAGGAGCTTGCCGGTCTTGTCGTCCTTGGCCTGCAAGAGAACCTTGGCGGCCTTGAACGAGTCGGTGATCGTCAGCCGTGTGGTGGCGCCCGGGGTGACGATGACGTCCTGGTCGGCGACGACCTCGTGGAGCGGGCTGCCGGAGGCCGTTTCCTTGAGCCGGTAAACGCCCGGCGTGAGGTCGGGGAAGGTCAGCTTCCCCTGTGCGTCGCTCTTCCCTCGTCCGGCTTCCTGGCCGACGAAGTCGAGCAGCAGGAACGCGGCGCCGGGGAGCGCGTCCCCGGCCGTGTCCTTGGTGGTGATCTCGACGCTGCCCGCGTCCGGGGCCGGTGTCTCGGCGGAGGCGGCGAAGGCCGAGGGGGTCGGTTCGGAGGGCTGGGCGCTCGCGGCCGGTGCCCAGGTGAGGGTGCCGGTCACGGCGACGGCGAGGGCGGCGGCGGATCGGACGAAACGTGCGCGCACGAGGAGGGAGACTCCTTGATCAAGGGGGGCGGGGAAGGTCATCGGGTTCGGCCAGAGACCGGAGCGGGAGGCGGCGGGGCGACAGGTGTGGTGCCGTGCGGCTGTTTGGCGGTCGTGGTCGCGACGTAGAGGGCGCGGCGGGTGTGGACAGGGACGTCCTGGACGGTGCGGTGCAGTGGCTCGGTGGAGATCAGCGAGGCGGTGAAGGCCGCGACGAGCGTGGTGGGCGTGCCGTAGGAGAAGCGTGCCGCCCAGTGCGGCTCGCTGGGGTATCCGCCCCAGGACCGCCAGGCCGGTCCGCTGGAGCCGCTGATGGCGTATCGGTGGCGTACGCAGCCGAGTCCTTCCGGGGTGAGGAAGGTCTGTGTGCCGTCGGTCTTGACGGCGTGGCTCCAGCCGCGGGCGAGGAGCGGTGCGTACGCCTCGTGCGGCGCCGTCTCGTCCTGGAACAGCCGGTCCTGGTCGCTGTGCCGGTCTTCGAGGTAAAGGTCGAGCAGCTCGGTGTGGACGTCGTGCAGCAGCTCTATGGGGGTGGTGAGGTCGAAGGTGATCTGCCAGGCCGGCGGGGTGAACGGGGCCCGGTGCGCGTTGATGGTCCACGTGCCCTTGCCGGGCTTGTCGGGCTGGGGGTCGTAGGTGGTCTGCAGTCTCAGGCAAGGGCTGAAAGCGGCGGCTGTGCCTGCGTCGGTCTGGGCGAACGGCCAGCCCTCGTCGAAGGGGAAGGCCCATGCGGTGCGAGGGTCCACGGCGCCGGGCCCAGCGAGGTGGCGGGGAAGGACCTGCACGGTCTGGGCCGGGTCGAGGTTCTCAAAGGGATGGGTCATCACGGGCAGGGCTCCTGGTGGACGAGTGCGGAACGCCAGGGCTGGCGGTGTAAGCGCGGATCAGCGGGCGCGGGCGCTGCTGCGGGCGACGGGCACGGCGGGAGCCGGGTGCGCGGTCCGGCCCGCGGCGCGGCTCGGCGCGGACGCGGTCCAGGCGCCGGGGAACCAGACGGCGGTGTACTGCTCGATCGCGTCGCGCAACCCTGTGGTGACGGCTCCCTCCCACGGTGGCCGGCCGGGACGGTGGTACGTGCCGAAGGTGCCGTACTGCTGGGTGTTCGGCCGGGTGTTGTGTGCTTCGTCGCGGCGGTGAAAAGTTCCGTGGTCCACGAAGCTGAGCGCCACCGCATCGATTTCGCCGCGGTCCGGGTGGACGACCGCCACACGCAACCCGCCATAGGTGTCCGCGTAGATGGTGCGGCTGAAGTCGATCCGCAGCCGCAGGGGCGTGCCCGGGGTCGGGGCGGCGTAGTAGGTGTTGCCCACGACGGCGTGATCGTGGAAGGGGAGGCACAGCTCGACGAAGAACTCGGGAGCCTGCAGGGACAAGAGGGGTCTCCAGTAGGGGTCGGTCTGGTCCTACCGGCGTGGACCGGGCAGGGCCGGTCGGCTGGTGGTGCTCCAGCGCGGGACGCTGGCCGCAGGAAGCGCGGCCGGGCGGCGGGACGCGACGGCCCGCTGCACGTCGAGCGGGCTGGACGCCGGCGGTCCGGGCGGAAGGATCGGGGTGAGCTGGGCCATCCCCTTGATGTAGCTGAAGCTCTCCTGACGCCAATGGAGCAGCGGAGCCGGATCGGCGACACACTCGGTGACGGCGGTGAGCAGGGCGACGGGGGTGTCGGTGCTGGCCGTGGCGTACCAGACGGGCCGGTCAATGGACTTGCCCGCCCACAGCTGCCAGCGGGCGTCCCGCGTCGTCAGCTCGGCTTCGGGATCGAGGTCGCCGGTGGTGAACTCCATGCCGGCGAGTCCGTCCGGGGCCTGGACCGCGAAGACGCCCCAGCGCGGGCGGTCGATCTCCCAGCCCTGCTGCAGGAGGGGGACGACGGCGAGAAAGGGATCGTGCTCGCCGCTTCCGGAGATCGGCCGGGCGAGGTAGGCGTCCGGCCCCTGCTTGTACACCGTGGCGAGGACGGTGGTGAACGCCTGGACGAACTCGGTGGGGACGCGGTCGTTGAAACAAACGCCCCACGCCGGCGGCGCGAACGAGTCCTTGTAGGCGTTGATGCGCCAGAGCCCGTCGTCCTCGCCTTCGGGCAGGTAGCCCAGGCGCACGCGGCGGTCGAGGGCGGTCACGTACACGTTGCCGAGGTCGTCGTGCTGGAGATCCCAGCCGAGGTCGAGCAGCGGGGTGAGGGCGGGATCGCCGGTGTAGGTGGCGGAGGCGAGATGGCGGGGGGAGACGTAGACGTCGCCGTCGAGCGCTTCGGTGTCGGGCACGAATGTCCTGGGGTCGGGGTCGGGGTCGTGGTGGGTGGTGCGGCATGCGGATCAGGAAGAAGGGTTGTTGGCCGGGGCAGGCAGCAACTGCTGTTCCAGATCTGCGGGTTGACCGGTGTAGTGCAGGGGGCGCAGGCCCAGCTCGGCGGCGGCCCAGCAGTTGTCCTCGCGGTCGTCGACGAACAGCACGCGAGCGGGGTCGGCAACGCCGGTGGCGGCCAGGGCGTGTTCGTACGCGGCCGGATCGGGCTTGCACAGGCCCAGGCGGGCGGAGTACAGGGCATCGGTCATCAGCTCGCGCCGCCAGTCGGTGGCGTCCAAGGCGTCGCTGAGGTGGGCCGGGGCGTTGGAGAGCAGCACCATCGGCAGCTCCGCGGCCCGGGCGCGGTACAGGATGTTGCGCATGCGCGGGTCGGTGCGCATCCACATGGCGGTATCGGCGGCGCGCAGGGTCCGCAGCCACCGCGGGCCGGGGTGATGTCCGAGCACCTTGGCCCAGTAGGCGAGATCGCTCAGCTCGCCTGCGTCATAGGCGTTGCGGGGTGCCCAGAAGGCGTCCTGGAAGGAGGGGAGGCGTCGGTCGGGCCACTCAGCGAGGTCGGCCAGGCGGGTCCACATGGCAGTCATGGGTTGCAGACCGAGGACACCGTTGTAGTCGAGGATCAGAGCGTCCACGCCGGTCGGGGAGGAGGCGGTGCGAGTCAAGGGGTCGTTTTCTCCAGGGCTTTGGGGGCGAGGGTGGCCACGGCTGCGGCGAGGAGGGCGGGCACCAGCAGCGCGTGTGGCAGGGCGGTGACGGTGGCGAGGGCGCCGATGAGAGCGGGGCCGGCGAGCAGACCGACGTAGCCGGTGACCGCGACGGTGGCGACCGCGCGGGGCCCGCCGGCGCCGGCGGCGGTGATCAGGCTGGGGATGGTGACGGACAGCCCCAGGCCGAAGGCCGTCCAGCCGAGCAGGGCAAAGGCGATGGTGGAGCCGGCCAGTCCGGTGGCGAGGCCGAGCGCGGCCAGGACCGCGCCGGTGCGCACGACGGCGGACGCGCCGAAGCGGACGGTGAGCCGGTCTCCGGCGAGGCGACCCGCAGCCATGGCGGCGCTGTAGAGGCCATACGCCGCGGCGCTGGCCGCGGCGCTCGCGCCGAGGTCGTGCAGGTGGACGGCGGCCCAGTCGGCAGCAGCTCCTTCGCCGAGCAGGGTTGCCGCCGCCAGCACGCCCAGCAGCCACAACCGGGGCCGGGACAACCCCTCGCGTTCGCCCACACCCTGTGCAGCAGGGTTGCGGACGGGCTCGAGTCCAGAGCTTGCGAGAGTCCGGGTAAGAGCTGTCGTGGCGCCTGCCGCCGCGGCGGCGCTGACTGCGACGCCGGTGAACAGAACGGTGTGCGCGGTGTGGGCGGTGACCGCGGCCAGTGCGGCGCCGGTGAGGGCGCCAAGGCTGTAACTCGCGTGCAGCCGGCCCATGATGGGGCGGCCGTGTGCGTCCTGGCAGCGGACCGCTGCGGCATTGGCTGCGACATCGAGGACGCCGTGCGCGATGCCGAAGGCGAACGCCGCCGCCAGGAGGCTCTCCAGACTGCGGCAGATCCCGAGAATGGCGAGGCAGGCGGCGAGCGCGATGGCGCCGCCGGTCAGCAATGCGGGCAGGCGGGCCGGGTGGGCGAGGCGTCCGCCAGCCTGGAGCCAGGCGACCATGCCGAGGGCGGCGGCCAGCAGGACGAGGGCAAGACCGCCGGTGCTCACCCCGGCGGTGTTCTGGACGGCGGGCATGCGGGCACCGAAGACGGCCATCACCACACCCAGTCCGGCCAAGTACCCGGTCAGCAGCTGGCGGCTGTGCGCCAGCTCTGGCGCCGCGATCGAGTTCACGCCGCGTGCTCCCTGCTGGTCAGGGCCGCCGGCGGGCCCGGGGCAACCTGGACGTCGAGGTTGCGGTACGCCTGCTGGGCGCGGGCTTCGGCGACGGCGGCGGTTGGCCCGGTGGTGATCAGGAAGCCGATACGGGCGGTGTACAGGTCGCCGCCGTCCTGGGGCAGCACGAGCTGGTCTCCGGGCTGTCGCTGGAAACGCACGCGCTCCACTCCCCCGACGGGTTCCTTCAGGCGGCGGGCGGTGAGGGTGCCGGAGTAGGCGGGGTAGATGATGCGGATCGCCGCGGCCTGGGCGCGAGTGGGCGTCAGGTCCGGGGCACGGCCGCAGGCGACGTCGGCGGCGGCCCGGGCGAGGTCGATGCCGGTGGCGAGGCGGACGAGGTGGCCGATCATGTCGCCGCCGACGCGGGCGTTGACCTCGATCAGCCGGGGCCGGCCGTCCACGAGGCGCATCTCGACGTGCTGCACGCCGTCTGTGATCCCCAGGGCCTTGACCGCGGCAGCAGCGATTGGGGCGACCTGGGCCAGGAGCGGGTCGGTGGCATCGACGGTGTGGCCGGTCTCGTCGAAGTACGGGGCGGGGCCCAGGTGCTTGCGGGTCACGGCGACCGCGGTGGTCTCGCCGTGGTGGGTGACGCACTCGACGGAGACTTCCGGCCCGTCGAGGTACTCCTCGACCAGGACGCCGGTGTCCTCGCGGCTCCGCTGCGCGCCGGCCGAGGCGAACGCGAACGCGGCGGGCAGCTCTTCGGGCCGGTCGACGCGGATCACGCCGATGCTGCCGGCGAACGCGGCGGGCTTGAGGACGGCGGGATAGCCCAGGGTCATCGTCGCCAGGCCGGCCTCCAGCAGGGTCTGCGCCTTCATCGACGCGGCCGACGGCACCCCGTGGCGGGCGAACAATGTACGGGCGGTGGCCTTGTTGCAGCAGCCGCGCATCACCTCGACGGAGGGCGAGGGCAGACCGAGCGTGCGAGCAAGGCGGGCGGTGGGGACGAGGTTCCACTCGTCCCAGGTGACCACGCCGACAAGGCCGTGGCGCTCGGCCAGGGCCCGGCCGGCAGCAAGCAGGGCGGCAGGGTCGGTCAGGTCTACGACGGCGTGGTCGACGATGAACGGCTTCTCCCACGACGGCTCGGCGCCGGTGAGCAGGACGACGTCGTACGCGGCGGCCACCTGCTCAAGGCAGTAGCCGCGATAGGTCTCGTCGCCGGGGGAAACGACGAGCGCGAGAGGGCGAGCGGACAAGAAGGGGTTCTCCGTATCGGTGGACGGCAGGACGCGAGGAGAGAGGGGTGTCTCAGGCGGCACGGCGGCGGCGCAGCTCGAACACGCTCGCCCAGTGGGGGTGGTCGTCGATCAGGCGGCGGGCGTAGAGGGCGGTGAAGTTGTTGTTCAGTCCGGCGACGCCGTATGGGAGTTGGCGGCGCAGGTCTTCGAAGAGGTCCTTGAGGCTGATCCGTGTGTTGCCGGCGGCCAGGCGGCGGGCGGCCATACCTTCCAGCGCGCGGTAGACGTGCGGGTTGTGCGCGTCGAAGGCGTGGAACCCTTCGGTGATGGTGCGACCGCTCGCGCGGTGCGTCCCGAGGACGGCGGTGGGCATGAGGTTCGCCACAGGCTGGGGGAAGCCGCGACAGGGTCAAGTGCGCAGGGCGGGATCGGTGCGCAGGCGGGCGAAGGCGCAGAACAGGCCGAGGGCCTGCAAGGCGGCGCACGCGGTGATGACGTGGCCCAGCGCGTCGGGCGGGGTGAGCGCGGTGAGCACGCCAGCGATCGGGAAGGGCAGCAGGAGGATGAGGATGGTCGCCGACAGAGTGCTGCCGAACGCCTCCGGTGGGATCAGGCGGGAGCGCAGAGTGCGCAGGACGACTGTCATGCCGCCGTCTGCCGCCATGAGGACCGCGACCAGGACCAGGTAGGACAGGTAGTCGGGTGCCTGGCCCGCGGCGAGACAGGCGAGCGAGGCGAGGGCGGCGCAGGCGGCACCGACCGGCCACAGGCCGAGGCGGTCGAGCGCGAACCGGCAGAGGGTGACGGCCAAGAGGGTGGCCGCAGCAGCGGCGGACCAGACCAGGCCGACGGCAGTGGTGGACTCCCCGAAGTGCTGGATGACGATCACCGGGCCAGCCGCTTGGAGGAGCCCGGTGGCCAGGTTGGACAGGGTCAGCCCGGTCACGAGCCAGCCGAGCGCGGGAAGCGAGCGGATGGTGCGCCACCCAGTGAGGAGTCCGGCGCCGGTCTGCCCCTTCGGCGCGCGGGCCGGGGCGGCGGGCGAGAGAGGTGTACGCAGGGCGAGCAGCGCGGCGAGCAGCGAGAGCACGGCGATCACCGCGAGCATCGGCGGCGGCCCGGCGAGCAGAAGTATCCCTGCGAGGGCTGGGCCAGACAGGGTCGCGCTCTGATCGATGCCGAGCAGGACCGCCTGGACGCGGTGGGCCCGCGCTCCCGCTCGGCGGCCGGCGGCGGCGCCCGCGGTCTCGGCCGCGATGTAACTGAACTCGGTGAGCACGCCGGTCGTCGCCGCAAGCACCATGACGGTCGCGCTCGCGACAGTGCCGGACGGGTACAGGTGGAGCAGGACCGCGCCGACGGCGAGGGCCAGCGCGCGCCCCAGGCAGGCGAGGGGGAAGACGACGGCCGCCCCGCGCCGGTCGACGATCGAGCCGGCCCACCCGAACGCCGCCAGCCGCGGGATCCATTCCAGGGCGAACGCCGCTCCCGTCAACGCGGCGGAGCGCGTGGTGGCCAGGACCAGCAGCGGGATGCCGTAGGTGGACATCGCGAACGCGAGAGCGTCCGCCGTGCGCGGCACGTAGATGCTGCGCATCAGCCCGGCGGTGTGGCCTGCACGCCGGGGTGTGACCGCTGCGCTCACGCGGTCGGCTCGGGCTCGGGCACCCGAGTGATCTGCGGGTTGTCGGCCAGCCACTGGATCAGCAGAGCGCGGGGATGGGCAAGGTCCGCCTCGGCCTCGTCGCTGGGCAGGCGCGCGGCGGACGGCCGCGAGAAGCCGTCGGCGCGCTCGGTCGCGGGCGAGGGCGCCAGGAGGTCGAGGACGTGGCGGATGCGAGTGCTGAACTCGCAGACCGGTGCCGGGTAGGCGTGGCGTCGGGCCCAGCGCGCCGCCGCGTCGTACAGGTCGGCCAACTCCGAGCCCGACTCGGTGAGTTCCAGACCGGCGCCGGGCGCGAGACGGACGAGGCCGTGCGCGCGGGCCGTCTCGGTCGCGCGGCGCAGTTGGTGCGAGGAGAGATCGGGGAGGGTGCCGGCCAGCCGTCGCGGTGGTATCGCTCCGTTGTCGTCGATCTCGGTGACCAGGCGGATCAAGGGGCGCGAGGCCAGCAACTCGATGGCGTTGCGTACTTCGGCAGGGATGAAGAGGGTGGTCATCGGCGCGGGCCTCCCGCCTGGATGGCTGCCTTCGGGCGGGCGGTCGTGGCGTGGGAGAAGAGATCGCGGTGGTGCCAGGCCGGAGAGGACTCCCCCGTCCGGGCCTGCGGGAGGGCTTCGGGGGCCGGCCGGGGCTGGCTGCTGACCCACGGTTTCGGCGCGGGCTTCGCCTGCGGGTGCCCCCAGATGGGGTGTTGGGCCCCTTGGTTGAGGGGCTGTCCGGCGGACCATGCGGACAGGGCGCCGAGAACGGGGCCAAGGCCGTGGCCCGCCGCGGACAAGCGGTAGGGCTGTCCGATGCCGTCGGTGTCGACCAGGCCGTCGGCGACAAGCTGCCGCAGCGGCGGGTACACGTTGGTCCAGTCGCTGCTGGGCATCACGATCCTGGCCAGGGCCCGCCCGCTGACCTCCTCGCGGGACTTGAGCACCCACAGGAGGGCGGCGGCGTGCCGCCGGGTGAGCAGGGTGAGGCTGTCCTCGATCTGCTCGATCGCGGGCAGCGGGTGGTCCGCCTTCTCCAGGTGCTCCTCGGCCCAGGTGACGATCATCGGCAGGACCGGCAGCAGGGCAGAACCACGCTCGGTGTGGCCGTAGGTCACATGCCGTGCGGTGTGTTCGGTGCGCTCGACGAGACCGGCGTCGCACAGTGACGTGAGCTTGGGATGGAGCTGGCCGTTCTGCAGCCAGGACACCTTGGCCGCCAGCTCGCTGTAACGCAGCGGCGGGCCGGAGAGTGCCAGCAGGATCCTCACGTTCCAGCGCGGGGTGATCATGGCGAGGGCCTCGGTGACCCGGGCGATGTCGGCGTCGGTGTCAGGGGGCAGAGCGGTGATGGCCAAGGGAGGAACTCCTGGGTGAATGAAGGGGGATCGCCTGCGGTCAGCGGCTGTGCGCCGAGCTCTGAGCCGGAAGGGGCGGAGCCGGTAGCGGCGGCGAGGGCGCCGGTGGGGAGGGCGCTGGGGCCGGGCCGCGAGCCAGGCTCTGCAGAACGGCGGCGACCGACTTGGCCTGGACGTCACGGACGGCGACTGCTTCGGCGAGCCGGCGTGAGCCGTCGAGAAGGTGGGAGACCTCGTGCCGGCCGATCTGCCGCTCGGGGTGAATGAGCCGGGCGAGATGGTCACGGTGGAAGTCGATGCTGCGCTCGGCGAGGGCGAGGTCGTCGTGCATGCCGAGCAGGGCGGAGAGCATGCCGGGCGGCTGATCCTGGGCGTGGGCTTCGAGGTCGGCGAGCGGCGCGCCGTACAGGTCCTCGATCCGTCCGGCTATCTCGGTAGACGTGAGCTGAGACAAGCGGGGGCTTTCACGGTCGGCGGGCCCGGGCCGCCCCGGCACGTGTGGGTGCCGGGGCGGCGGACAGGGGCAGGGTCGCGGTGGCCCTGAGCTGCGTCGTTCGGACAGGCCGGGCCCGCTGGTCGGGCGCAGGCATGGTGCGCAGCAACTCGCCGAGGGCTGCACGGTAGCCGTCGCGGGCATCGAGCGCCGCCTCCAGCCACTGCGCGTCGAAGCGGAGCTGGTCCGCCGACAGCTCGCCCATGTCGCGGTCCGGATCCATGTCCGCGTGCACGCGGTCGCGGACGCGGGCGACCTGCTCCTCGGCCAGAGCCAGGAAGGAGCGCAGCTCCAGGGCCCGGGCGAGCGCGGCAGAGGCGTCGGGACCGGCAGCCGCCTCGTACAGCTCGGGGACCGGGTTCCCGAAGACCTTCTGCAGATCAGCGTCCATGGTGCTGGTCTTGAACCGGCTCATCGGACGGGCCTTCCCGCCCGCCATGCCGACGCCGGCGCGGGTGTGGTCGCGGGACGGTGGGGAGCGCTGATTGGCACCGCAGGCCCGGTGTGGATGCGAAGGCGGGCGAGCCGTTCAGCGGCGAGCTCCTTCTTGCCCGGAGCGTCCGGGTCGAGGAGCCACCGCACGACCAGGGCCCGGCCGTCGCGTGTGGCGACGGCCGCGTTCACGCGGTGAGCGAGGCCCATCGCCGGGTCGTCGACCTCGCTGGGCTGTGTGTCCAGCGCGGCGAGGAGATCGTCCTCCGCGCTGTCGAGTACCAACTGGGCCTCGACGAGAAGGCCGTGCCACTTGACGACATCGGTGGCGGCAGGATTCGCGGCCGGCGCGGCGGCGACTGCGGCCTTCAGCTGATCCATGTCCATGGCGAAGCGCGCTTCGATCCGTTCGGTGAGCACGCCCACGACATCCTCAGCACCATCGGATATGCCGTCGGACACAAGGAAACTCCTGTTCTGGAAAGGCCGATGCCTAGGGGAATGCGAGGGGACGTCCGTACCCGGCGACTCAGCCTTATAGGGGCACCTGCTGGATTCCTGTCAGTCCAGGCACATCCGGGTGTCGCGGTAGACGTAGGTGCCGGAGACCCAGCCCTTGACGCCAGTGGTCCGGTCGGTGATGTAGAGCCAGTTGCCGCTCTTCTTGTGCACGGTGAACTTGTGGCTCTTGTAGAGCACGCCGACCGCGGTGGACTTCGAGCTGGCCTTGGACCGGATGGTCACAGCGGATGCGTGGACCTTGTACGGCAGCGGCGGCAAAGACGAGCAGCTGCTGGCGGTGGTCGCGGATACGGCGGTGGGGGCCGCGCTGGCGGTGGTAGCGGACAGCACCGGCAGAGCGAGTGCGCCGAGCATCGCCGCGGATATGGCAATTCGGGTGGAGCGCATGCGGAAGAAACCTCCGTGAAGGCATGGGGATTGCGTGGATTGGCGCCGCGGGGTTGTCCCGGGGGCTGTATAAGAGTCCGGAGAATCGCCGGTTTGGCTAACCGGCGATCGTCGGCTATGTTGCGCCGCGCCCGGTCGGATCGGGCGTTTAGCGCGAGCGGCCGGGCGGGCGCGGAGCAGGGGCCTTCGGCAGAGTGGCCGGGCGGGTTGCTGCCGTTGCCAGGCGGACCGGCGGCAGAGGGCCGGCTTCGCCGGTGAGCCGGTCGTTGCACCACTGCAGGGCCTCGTCGGCCGTGCCGAAGCCGCCCTCGCGCAGGGTGTGGGTCCAGGCGTCGGTGTCGACCTCCTCGACCACGACACGGAACGGGCTGGAGGCTCGCTCATCCAGGGCGCGCAGGGCTACAACGGTGACCATGTCGTCCGGGTCGTCGCGGGTGTAGGAGTAACCCATGGCGTAGTGATCGCCGTCGCCTGCGAGGCGTCGCTCCAGCGCTCGCGTGGCCTCATCCGCCGGCCGTGGGCCCAGTTCGGGGTCGAGGCCGATGGCATCGTGGGGGCAGCCGCGGTGGATGAGCCAGGACTGCGCCATCGCGGGCAGCGGCAAGGGGGCCTGGTCGAAGGTGAACGTCTTGTGCTCGTAGTCCCGTTGCACATGTACGGCGAGCACCTGCGGCAGGCCGGGGTGTTCCCAGGTGGCGGTGCGGTCGAACAGGACGTAGTAGCTGTGTGCACCGTCGTGGTGTTCGACGAGGGGGACGAGCATGTCCTCGTGGACGGCGACCTTGCGGTAGAAGTCGAGGTACTTCTCCTCGTCGGCGTCGAGATCGTCCAGATCGAAGTCGACTTGGGGGATGGACTTCCGGACCGGCGCCGGTTCGGTGGGAGACAACAAGGGCCTTTCGGTGGAGTTCAGCGCCGCTGCGCCGGGGTGGACGGCGATACACCCGGGCGGGCCGGGAGCTTCGGCGCCTGCGTCGTGGGCGTTCGGCGGGCGGCGAACAGCGCGGCGCGTCCGGCATCGGTGAGTGCGACCGGCTGCCCGGCGTGTATGGGATGGCCGGTGTCCCGGACGACCAGGCCGGCGGCCTCCAGCCGCTGCAGCTTGGCGTGAGGGATGCGAGTCCCGGAGGCAGCGGTGACGGACTTCCGGCCGGTCAGTAGGTGTTCGTAGAGCTTGGCGCCGCCGGCGATGGCGAGCAGCGCCGCCTGGTCGTCCGTCGAGAGCGGACTCGCGCCGTACGCCGAGGCCGTCGCGGCGGCCTCGATGGGCTCCAAGGCGGCGATCACCATCCGGGCAGCGGCCTCGTGGGCAGCGGTGGCCTCCTCCAGGTGGTCCACGGTGCGGTCGATGCGCGTGAACAGGGCGGCATCGACGTCGAACTCGCCGCTCGACAGACGGTTTAGGAGCTTGAGGTAGAACACGACACCCGTATGGGCCTTGGCCAGCTCGCGGTGTCGGTCGACCAGGTGGGCGTGGGGCTCGTCGAGGACACCGCGGTCGCGGTAGGCCCACAGCGTGTCGATGTCGTGGCCGGTGGCGGCTTCGAGGCGATGGTCGAGCGGGGAGACCGCACGCCGACCTGGTGTCGGCGTGGGTTCAGGAGGCATAGGCAACGCTCCGTGCGTTCAGCGGGTGTGATGGTGCGCGGGGTTCTGGGCGGGACGGGGCAGACCCGGCAGTGCGGTGGGCGGCTGGCCGGGCCGGGGCACGGGAGTGCGGGTGGTCAGCTGCGGGGAACGGGAGCGGGCCGCGTGGGTGCGGGCGCTCAGCGGCCGGCGTGCCATCCCCAGGCGGCGGCCGACCTCGTCGTAGACGTCATTGCCCGCACGCGGCCGGATCGCCACGACGTGGATATCCTTCGGGTGTGAGCATCCCGGGGGCCCCGGGCGGACGCCGTAGACGACGCGCCAGTCCTTGCGGGAGTCCACGAACAGCTTCCGGAAGCCCTCCAGGTCACCGTCCAGGCGTAGTCCGAAGCGTTGCGCGTTCACGACGTCCTGCAGGTAGGCGAGGGTGAGGTCGCGGATATCGCTGGGAGCCTGGAGGAGATCGGTCAGCGCGCGGGGGTCGAAGCTCAGTCCGAAGGCGGGCTGTCCCGCTCCCGCGGTCATGACGTCGGCTCGTCCGGCTCGGCGGCCTCCGCCGTGGACACCGTCTCCGTGCGCACGGACGGCGGCGGGCCGGGCAGAAGACGGTGTGCGGGCCGATCGGGGGAGGTCATACAGGCCGACAGCGGCCCGCCCGGTGCGCGGATCGCCGCAACGGCGTGGGTGAGAAAGTCCCGGTGCCACACGAACAGGCCGCTCAATCCGGCCTCAGGGTCCTTGTGCTGCTGGTACGCAAGCCACAGGGCGTGGAGCCAGGCCACGACATCGTCGTGCTCCTGCCACTGCAGGCACCAGGGCGCCGCGGTTGTGACCTCCGCCCCGTAGACCGGGAGGAAGAAGTCGTCGACCCAGTCCGACAAGGCGTCGAGTTCGTCCTCCCGCTCCTCCCCGTCGAGTTCCAGGATCGGGCGGGGCTCCGGCGGAGCCGCGGCAGGCGGCCCGCCGAGCCCCGGCATGCCGAACGCGGCGAACGGCGATCCGCTCGGCTCTGGGGCGGACGCGAGGTGGTCGAGTTGCTGCGCCTGTTGCGCCGACTGCTCCATGAGCCGTCGGACGCTCGCCTCGATTCCCTCCAGCTGCGGATCGGGTATGCGAACCGGCTCCAACTCCCCATCGTCAGACGGTTTTGCTGATTCGGGCATGAAAAAGTTCGGCCTCCTACGAGACGCGGAATGAGAGAAAGGCAGAAGCGCGACGCGCGGGCCGGGCAGCGAGACAAAAGTCCGCTCCGCCGGAATGCCACCCAGGGCGTCGATGGCCTTAACGTGGAGCGCGCTCGCGTCAGGCGGTGAGAATCACGTCGTCTTGCGTGAGGGTCTCGCGGATCGTCTCGGTGAGCCGGTCGGCCGCGATCGACGCATAGTGCTCGGTCTTCTCCACGCCGATGAAGTCCCGGCCTTCCAGCAGGGCGGCGACGCCCGTGGAGCCGGAGCCGGCGCAGAAGTCGAGCACCGTGCCGCCCGGCGGTGAGATCTTGACCAGCTCGCGCATCACCTCGACGGGCTTTTGCGTGATGTGCTGGCGCTTCGCCCCCGAGGGCTGCGACGCCGAGTACAAGCCGGGCAGATAGACCGGGTTGCGAGAGCCGTCGATCGGGCCCTTCGAGGCCCAGACGATGAATTCACAGTTCTGGGTGAACCGGCCCTTCTGCGGCCTGGCCTGCGGCTTGTGCCAGGCCAGCACGCCACGCCACAGCCAGCCGGCCGCCTGGATCGCGTCCGTCGTGACGGGAAGCTGACGCCAGTCGGTGAACAGCAGCACGGTCCCGCCGGTCTTGGTGAGGCGGTGGGCTTCGGTCATGATCTGCGTCAGCCAGAACCCGTACGACCTCTGGTCCATGTTCTCGCCGGTGAAATCAGCGAGATCCTTCTTAGCATCAGCGGAGGTGTACTTCTGCTTCGCGGAGCGGGTGGTGCGCTCTTTCGCGGTCCGGCCCCCGCTGTTGTACGGAGGATCGGTGATGACGGAGTCGACGCAGTCGTCCGGAAGGCCGGAAAGAACGCTGAGAGCGTCGCCCTGGTGCAGGGAAAAAGGCAAAGAGGAACCCCTATTCGGGTGCGGAAGCGCGGAGGGAACTCACCGCCTCGCACAGGAGCCTCGCAGGCCGGAAGTGGGCATGCAGAAGCCCAGGGCCGCAGACCGAGGAAGGCGAGGGGGGAGTCCAAAAACTGTAGAGGCGAAAGCGCCGACGACCAAGAAGTGCGTTGCTGAGGTGCCGGATTCCGGTACCTCACGCCCACTTTTTGGTCAACCGCCGATCCGCGCCTACTGTTTTTGAACCGCCCGGCGCACACCGCCGCTGGCCACTCCCCGCCACATCTCACAGAGGTACCCCCTGCCCCGGCACACCTAGCTCACGGCCCGGCCACGCGGAGCGAGCGGCAACTCGCCCACACCGGCCCGTCCCGATCGCCCACTCCGGCCGCCGCGCCCTTCCACCACGCCTCGCGCACGCGGCACGCCGGACACCGCACCCCGAAGGACACGTCCATGACGTCTCGCTACCCACCCCTGCCCGAAACCGCTGACCGGCGAGCGGTCCGCTCCGGTTGAAGGCGCTCGCCGCCGGCATCGGCGTCGTCTTCCTCTCCCCGATCCTGATCGCCGGCACCGGCATGATGCTGGCCTCCTCCGCCGACGCCGTTCAGAGCAGCGGCTCCTTCAGCAACTGCCTGACCGACATCGACACCGACAAGGTCGCCGAACAGGTCACCAAGATCCTCGACGGCGCGTCCGGCAGAGGCGTCCACATCGAGGGCCTGGACCTGCCCGCCGAACAGGTCCCCAACGCGGCGACGATCGTGGCCGCCGGCCTCTCGCTCGACGTCCCCAAGAAGGGACGGATCGTCGCGCTCGCTACGGCAATGCAGGAGAGCCGACTGCGCAACCTGGGCTACGGAGACCGCGACTCCCTCGGCCTGTTCCAGCAGCGTCCCTCCCAGGGCTGGGGCAGCGCCCAGCAGATCCGCGACCCGGTCTACGCCTCCGAGCAGTTCTACAAGCACCTGCTCAAAGTGGACGGCTGGCAGCAGATGACCGTCACCCAGGCCGCCCAAGCCGTGCAGAAGTCCGGCCTGCCGGACGCATACGCACAGTGGGAGAACCTGGCCACCGCACTGCAGGCCGCCATCGCCAAGACCTTCCCGGGCGGCGGCAACGGCGCGGACCAGGGCAAGCAACCGCCGATCAGTACGCCCGGCTGTGCTCCGGGCCAGGACGGCTCCGGCTTCGGCCGCATCCCCGAGGGAAGTGTCCCGAAGGGCTACTCGATCCCCAAGAACGCCGACCCGAAGGCGCGCAAGGCCATCGAGTGGGCGATGCACCAGCTCGGCACGCTCTACCAGTGGGGCGGGTCCTGCACCAACGCGCATGGTCCTGACCCCATGGGCCGCTGCGACTGCTCCAGTCTGATGCAGCAGGCGTACGCGCATGCCGGCGTCACACTAACCCGCACCACGTACACGCAGGTCAACGAGGGCAAGGCTGTCTCGGCGAAAGACCTCAGGCCCGGTGACCTGATCTTCAGCCGCGGCACCGCCGCCCGGCCCGAGCACGTCGGCATGTACATGGGCGAGGGCCTCGCGATCGAGGCGCCGCGCACCACCAAGCCGGTCCGGATCACCCCGATCAAGGACTGGACGATTCTCGCCGCCCGCCGCGTCCTCTGACGCCGCCCCTGCCCGGCACCGCTCCGGGCGGGCCTCCGCCGCGGCCACTTCCGCGCCCCCGAGCGCACATCCCCCTCCGCTATCCCCTTTTCCGCCGGCCCTCGCCTGGCCTGCGTATGCAAGGAGCCCCGCCACACCTATGTCCGTCCCTCTCGCAGACCGCGTCATCCAGCTTGCCTACGACCCAGGAATCTCGCCCAAGGGCGGCGGGTTGCCCGGGCTGAGCGTCCTGAAGAACGTCGTCAACAGCATCAACATGTTCGGGATCATCGCCGTCGTCGGCGCCCTTGCCGTCTCGCTCGGCGTCTGGGCCTGGGGTCACCACTCCGGTGGCCACCAGGCCGAGGCCAACGGTAAGAAGGGCGCGGTCGTCGCCGCTGGCGCCGCCCTCGGTCTGGGTGCCGCGAACGGAATCGTGGCCTTCTTCTCCGGCCTGGGGGCGCAGGTCCACTGATGCGGAACCGATTCCCCTCCCTTGCGCTGTCCTCGTATGGCGCGGGCTGGTCGGCCAACCGGCGCATAGCGATCGTCGCCTGCGTCGTCGCCGTCCTGCTCGCCCTCGCCGGGATCGTCGCCCTGCTGACCGGCAGCGGGAACGGCCGCCAACCCCCGGACACCGCCACAGTTGCCCCGGCTGGCAGCCCGTCCTCCACCGAGGCCGCCGCGAAGCCTTCCTCCAGATCCGGGTCGGTGGCCAAGCCACCCCAGATCGCCGAGCCGGTCGCCTATGCCAAGGCGGCGGCTCCGATGCTGTGGTCCTACGACACCCGCGACACCAGCCGCGACCAGCAACTCGCGGGCATGCGCGCCTGGATGACCACGGAGCCCACGTACGCCGACTGGGCCTCGGTCTCCGGCCAGGTTCCCGATCCGGTGCTCTGGTCGCGGATGGCCGACCAGGACCAGCACGCCACCGCCCACGTCACCGAGGGCCACTACCCCTCGGCGTTCAAGGCGGCCCTGGCCGACGACCCGTCCGCGATCACCGAGGCGTACATCTACGTCGTCACCGTCAACGGCAAGCAGCGGATCGCCTGGAAGAAGGGCGGCGGCGGTGCCGAGGAGCGGGCCGTGACCCTCGCCGTGCAGTGCCGCCCGAACCACGACTGCACCCTGGCCGCCATCGCCCCCAGCGTCACGCAGTGACCCGCGCCGGAGAAACAAGAAAGGAGGGGTAACTCCTCGTGGGTTTCTGTGATTTCCCCCTGGCAGACAAGCTGTGCTCCGTCGGCGATGCTGTCGACTTCGCCTCGGACCCCGGCAAGGCCATCGGCGACTGGATGGCGAAATCCGCGGGCGAACTCGCCGCCGCGGCAGCCGACCTGGCCGCCGAGGCAGTCGACACCACCACGAAGGTGGACCTCAACGCGACGTGGTTCGTCGACAACTACGAGATGCTGCTGCCGCTCGGCCTGGTGCTGCTGGTCGCCACGTTCTGCGCGCAACTGGTGCGGGCAGCCATCCGACGCGACGGACAAGCCCTGACACAAGCGTTCACCGGCACCATGAGTGGCGTCCTGTTCGCCTTTGGCGCCATCGCATTCACGACGATCGCCGTCGAGGTGGTCGACGCGGTCAGCGACGGCCTGTTCAAGGCCGCGCACCTGAACATCGAGTCGGCCGTGCGCCGGATCGTGAAGGTCAACCAGATCGGGGCCCTGTCCGGCCTGGGCTGGCTCGTCCCAGTCGCCGTCGGCCTTGGCGCCGCCATCGGCGCCTTTCTCTACTGGTGCGTGATGATGGTCCGCAAGGTCGGCATCCTCGTCATGGTCACGCTGGCCGTCTTCGCCTCGGCCGGCGGCGGCTGGGAGGTCGCCCGGCGCTGGCGCAAAGGCTGGATCGAAGCCACCGCCACCCTCGTCGTCTCCAAGCTCTTGATGACCGTGATCTTCGTCCTCGGCATCGCCGCCATGGGCAAAACCGAGGCCAAGGACGGCATCGCCGCTCTGGCCGACGTCATGTCCGGCATCGTGATCATGATCCTGGTGCTGCTGTGCCCGTACGCCGTCTTCAAGTTCGTGCACTGGGCGGCCGACGGCACCGACGGCGAGTCCATCCACCGGGCCGGTGGCGCTGGCGCCCAGATCGCCAAGGCACATGCCGAGAAGGCAGCCCGCAAGGCCGCCGCCGCTGCGGCCACCGCCGGAACCGGTGGCGCTGCCGTCGGAGCAGGCGCCGCACCGCAGGGGCCCGACGCCGCTGGCGGAGGCGGCTTCCCCGGCGATGTCGCCGCCCACCCGACCGGTGGAGGCCGAGAGGGCAAGGAAGGTTCGCCGGGCGGCGGCACGGGCGGCTCGCCCGGTGGCGATGCCATCAAGTCCGGTCTGGACAAGGCCGTCCAGCCCGCACCGACGAGCGTGTCCGACGCCACCAGCGGCCAGGTGGGCGGCAGCCCGGGGCGGGGCGGATCCGGCGCGAACGCCGCATCCGGCCAGGGCGGCGGATGGCAGACCACGCCGCCGACCACGACCCCGCCGCCGCAGGGCGCACCCCCGTCCCTCGGCTCACAGAACGCCACGTCCGGCGGGGCGAGCGGACCGCCGCTGCCTCCGACCGGCGTCTGATCCCCTGCCCGACTCCCGGGGGCGGGATGTGCACGCCACCTTCCGCCCCCGGGTTCCACTCGCGCCACCAGGACCCGCCCCTTGACTGATCTCTCCGTCGCCCCGGTCACGGTGAAGTTCCCGCACCGGTCCCGCCGCGGCATCCTCCTCGGCCTCTCCCTGCCCCAACTCATCCTCGTCTCCTGCACGTTGGCGCTACTGCTGATAACGGTGATCTCCACCGGACTGCTCGGCGCCGTCGCCCTGGCCCCGCTGTGGGCGGCATCCGGAGCACTCGTCGCCATCCGCCGGCACGGCCGCTCCCTCATCGACTGGGCGCCGATCGTCACCCGCTACGCGCACCGCCGCCGCGGTGGCCAGACCCTCTGGCTCGCCCGGCCCGTCACCCGTCCCCGACAGGACGGCATCCTCCACCTGCCCGGCACCGCCGCCTCCCTCAAGGTGGTCACCCCCGGCGACTCCGCCAACGGCGCCGCGGCCGTGCACGACCCGCACCAGCAGACCCTGACCGCCATCGCCCGCGTCAGCAGCCTCGCCTTCGCCCTCCTCGACCCCACGACCCAGAACCACAACGTCAGCAGCTGGGGACGTGCGCTCGCCGGCATCGCCCGCACCGGGCACATCGCCACCGTGCAGGTGTTGGAGCGCACCGTCCCCGACAGCGGTGACACCCTCACTCGCCACTGGACACAGAACGGACAGCCCCACGCCCCCGTGGCCGGACAGATCTACTCCGAACTGGTCGCCTCGGCCGGCCCCGCCGCCGCCCCGCACGAGACCTACCTCGCCATCTCCCTCGACCTCAAGGCCGCAAGGCGCCTGATCAACCAGGCCGGCGGCGGCTTGCCCGGGGCGTTCACCGTCATGGCGCAGACCACCGCGTCCATCGCCCAGGCGGCCCGCAACGCCGGACTCCAGGTCACCGGATGGCTCACCTCGCGAGAGATCGCCGCCGTCATCCGCACCGCCTACGACCCGGGGGCCCTCGCCGCACTCCAGCAGTGGTCCGAGACCGGCCGCGCCGAAGCCGAACCCGAAGCCGCCGGGCCCGTCGTCCAGTTCGAGGAATACGACCGCCTCGCCACCGACTCCGCACGGCACACGACGTACTGGGTGGAGAACTGGCCGAGGACCGAAATGGGGGCCGGGTTCCTGCACGGGATCATGTTCACGGCTGGCGTGCGCCGCAGCCTCTCCCTGATATACGTGCCGCAGGGGCTCGAATCCGCGCTGCGGGACGTCCAGCGGAAGAAGGCGGCGATCATCGCCGACGCCAACGAACGCGCCCGCCGCGGCCAGGTCGACCGTGAGGAAGACTCCGTCGAGTACGCCGACGTCAAAATGCGGGAACGGCAGCTCATCGCCGGGCACGCGGACGTCGCCCTGACCGGCCTGGTCACCGTCACCGCCGAGACCGACGCCCTCCTGGACGCCGCCTGCGCACAGATCGAGACCCACGCCGTCACCTCCGGCGTCGACCTGAGAAGGCTCAACTACCAGCAGCCGGACGCCTTCGCCCTCACCGCGCTCCCACTCGCCCGCACCGCCCTGTGAACCAGTCGGGTCAGTGCACCACCTGGCCCGCTGTACTTCGGATCACCCGCGACGGGCCACCCGTCGCCGCCCTGCCTGTCGGCAGGAAGGACCACCACCTTTGACGTCTCGCACACCTCCGGACGATGCGCACCCCTACCTCCGCGCCGCGAGTGCCGGAGTCCGCCACCACACCCGGGCCCTTGCCTCGTCGGACGCGAACCCGGCCCGGCCCGGGGACCGCCTGCACCTCGATGTGCTCCACGCTCACCTCGCCGCTCTGCTCCAGCTCCTGGACCGGCTCGCCGACAGCACCCGGCCACCGCATCCCGCCGCCGGCCGTCACCTCGCCACCGCGCACACCCGCCTGTGGCAGGCCACCAGCGAGGTCCACTCCGCCTTCCACTTGCTGCCCAGCACCACCGTGGCAGAAGCGGAGGCGAGCGTCTGCCATCCGGAGCGGCTGCCGGAGGGGCCTCCCGTGCTGACGATCTGCCAGCGCCACCTGGCCGCCGGGCACAGCATCCGCCGCAAGACCACCCCCACCGACCTCCGCCCGCACACCACGGCCTGCGTGCGATGAGCACCACCCGCAGAATCGAGGGCCCCCGATGAGCCACCGGCCCGCCCGCCGCGAACGCCGCGCCTCCGCCAGCCCGCTCTTCACCCCCCACGGCACCGACCGCGCCAGCCGCAAGGCCGCCCGTCGCCAGCTCGCCGAGGCCACCGCCAAGGCCCGCGCGGAAGCCAGCGCCCACCAGAGCGAGAGCACGTCTACCGAGCAGGAGATACCCGCCGCGCTCTACCCGCAGAGCGGACGTCCCGGGCCCGCCTCCGCACATAGCAACCGGCTGAAGTTGCCCGCCCACCGCATGACGACGGCCGCGGCCGCCGGCGCGTATCCGTTCCTGGCAGAGGGCGGACTCGGAGCCGAGGGCATCTACATCGGGCGCGATGTCCACGCGGAAGCGTCGTTCGTCTTCGATCCGTTCGCGCTGTACGGCCGCGTCGAGGGTTTCACCAACCCGAACCTCCTGCTCGCCGGGGTGATCGGACAGGGCAAGAGCGCACTCGCCAAGAGCTTCGCGCTGCGTTCGGTCGCCTTCGGATACCGCGTCTACGTGCCGTGCGACCCGAAAGGCGAATGGACGCCGGTGGCGCAAGCCCTCGGCGGCCGGTCCGTAACCCTCGGCCCCGGGCTGCGCGGACGCCTGAACCCCCTGGATGCGGCCCCGCGCCCACAGAGCGTTGCGGAGGCCGACTGGGTCGGCGAGATCCGCAAACGGCGCCTGCTCCTGCTCGGCTCCTTGGCCCGGACGGTCCTGGGCCGGGACCTGATGCCCATGGAGCACACCGCCCTGGACGTCGCCCTGGACGCCATCGTCACCCGCGCCGCTGCCACCGGCCGCACCCCGCTGCTCGGCGACGTCGCCGCCACCCTCAACAACCCCAGTGCGCTCGACGAAGCCGCCGGGATGATGTCGGGCCAACTCGGCGACGCCGCCCGCGACCTGGCCCACGCGATGCGCCGCCTCGTCCACGGCGACCTGGCCGGCATGTTCGACGCCCCCTCCACCGTCGCCTTCGACCCGAACGCGCCGATACTCACCATCGACCTGTCCCGGCTCGGCGGCTCCGGCGACGACACCGCCCTCGTCCTAGCGATGACCTGCGCCTCCGCCTGGATGGAATCCGCCCTCTCCGACCCGTCCGGCGGCCGGCGCTGGATCGTGTACGACGAGGCGTGGCGGTTGATGAGACACGTCGGTCTGCTCCAGCGCATGCAGGCCCAGTGGAAGCTCTCCCGCGGCCTCGGCATCGCCAACCTCATGGTGATCCACCGGCTGTCCGACCTGCTCACCGCCGGCGACGCCGGATCACAGGGGCGCGCCCTGGCCGAGGGCCTCCTCGCGGACTGCTCCACCCGCATCATCTACCGCCAGGAGACCGACCAACTCCACGCCGCGGCCTCGCTGCTCGGCCTGACCTCCGTCGAAATGGAAGCCATCGCCCACCTCAACCGAGGGCGTGGTTTGTGGAAAGTCGCAGGTCGGAGCTTCATCGTGCAGCACCTTCTACACAGCCACGAGCTGTCGCTGTTCGACACCGACGCTCGCATGCACTGAAAAGTCAGTGAGTTCACTCCGACTGACGGTTTCTCAATTCCGCTGCGGCTCCGTGAGGTGCAGCGATGAGCCTAGGTGGAGGCGTGAGTTCCCGGCTCAGTGGCAGCTGGGGCAGCGGATTCGGGAAGATCGAGGACGTTCTGATAGCGCAGGGCGGACTCGATACCGATGCCGAAGTCCTCGACATCCCGCTGCGTCCGCAGCGCACGCGCCGAGGAGAGGTTACGGACTACGGCCAGGCTCATCGACCGCCCCCTTCACCGAGAGCGTCCCTCTATCGAGCCTACCGACAAACCTTCACTGGGAATGACGAAACTTCAGAACTCAGACCGTCCTCGTCCCAACCCAGGAGAGCTGGGCAACTGCTTGGACACCTCGAAGAGGCCATGAACGAACTGACGGCCCTACAGACAAAGCGATCAAATGCAGAGAAAAGCTACAGAAAGTTCCGGACATGCCTGACGCTTCCACACACGGAATTCCGGACCGCCTGCACCAGTTGTGCCTCGAACTGCGAAGCGCCACCAGCACCCTCGAACTCCTCGACGTGGATGGTCAGGTCCCCTCTCCCCTGCCTATCCGCAAGCTGCTGCGGCACACGGTCACGGCCCAGACTCTGGCCACCAACACCACGCGGCTGGCCGACGACCTCGTCAGCAGCATCGGAGCCGAGCCTTCCAAGGAGCAGGCCAAAGCCCTCGCCTGCATGGTCACCGCAGTAGCGCAAACGTCGACAGCCGCCCACCTCTTCGCTCGCATCGCCGAGACCGCGGCATCTCCAGCTCACCAACCGGGCACCACGCACGCGGAGAGCCACAACGGGCGCACGCTCATCGATCACGCCACCGGACGACGCGACTTGCGACGGGCCTCCGAATCCGTCCAGGCAGCGGGACAGCACCTGGGGGACCATCACGCCTATCAGCGCTTCCTCGCCGACATGCGTCTCCCGCCCGGTCCACCTGTTATGCCCCGGTCCCCGACCACCTCACGCCCCTAGCGTCAAGGGCGCGACGGCGCGGTCCATGCCCTTGGGCAGGACGCCGACTGTGCGCTGTCAGTCGAGGTCGCCCGTTGCCACCAGGTGGTCGACGAAGGCCGCCGTGATGCCCTGCCGGTCGGCGTCCGGGACGGCCGCGTCGGGCAGCTCCGCTTCCAGACCCCATTCCGTATTGAACGTGACAGCCGCGCCCTGCGGGACCACGGCCGACCTCAGCCAGGCCACGACACCGGCCGCCAGAGCCACGGTGCAGTCCGTGACGGACACACCCTCGGGCGACAGCAGGGCCATGCCCTCCAGCTCCTCCTCGTCCACCGTGATGCCGAAGTGCATCGACGACCCCGTCACCGGCCCGTCCGTGCCCTCCTCCACACGGATGAACGCCTCAGGGTTCTGCTCCCGCAGCACGGCTTCAAGCCCCGCATAGGTCAGCCCCCAACTCTCCCCCGCGGGCGGGGTGAAGACGTACAGGGTGCGCAGGGCGGCGATCTCTTCCGGCTCCATCGTGGGGGTGCTGCCTTCTGTGCGGGGATGGTCAGGGTATGTAGCGGGCGTGGCCGCTCACACCGTAGGCGGCCATCATGACGCGCCAGTACTGGACCGCATCCTGGTTGTTGGTGACAGTCTCCACGCCGCGCATCTCGCTGTTGCGTGGGTCGTTCAGCGCGGCAGCGTACTTCTTCAGCTCGTCGCGGTCCGACCGGTACAGGAAGTCCTTCTTGTCGGAGGCGTGGTTCTCGCGCAGTTCTTCGAGCGAGCGATAGCAGCGCTGGTCCGGCTTGTTGACGTACTTGGCCTCGATCGCCATGCCGTCGCTGTCGCGGAAGCCGTCCACCATCAGGGTGCTCTTGGCGCTCAGCCCCGGCGGGATGGGAACCTCGAACTCCGGGTAGCCGGCGACACGGCGCTGGTAGGCGATCTCGGCAGGACGGCCGCCGGAGAAGTCGCCCTCGCGCAGTGAGCTGAGCCAGGTCTGGAAGTTGCCGCGCTGGCCGGGGGTGAGCGGCGGGAAGCGGGGGTCGGGCGGGAGGGCCGACGGTATCGGCTGGAGCGCGGGCCGTTCGCCGGCCGGTAGGCGACCGGGACCAGCGTGGGCACCCGGATGAGCGGAGCCACAAACGGCGGCAGGCCGGGCAGCAGCCTGTCGTTGTCCGGGCGGGGCATCTTCACCCGGGCCTTGGCGCTGTCGAGGGCGGGCGGGATCTGACCGAGGGCGGTGATCCGCGTGTCAGCGGCGATCAGGTCGTGCAGCCCGCCGTCGTAACCGTCCCCGCCGAACCTGGGCTGCTCCCACGGCATGAGCACCTCGCTGGTGGGCGAGGTCTGCTCGTACGGCAGTCGGGCCTTGGCCGTTTCGATGTGAGCGGCGTACGCCTCACAAGCGTCGGCGAGCATCTTGCAGGCGGACGGCAGGTTCGCCATGAGACTCTCGTCCTCGCTCACCGCACTGGACGGGGGCCGCTTGCCCACGAACCTGCCGAAGAACTCCTCGACCGCGTCCGCGGTCACGCCGACCTCGTCGAGCGTGGCCCTCTTCCACGCGGCCTCCGCATCCCAGTACGCGTCCTCCAGGATCTTGCCGGCGCTGCGCCAGGATCCGGCCACCGCCCGCAGCTTGGCCGGCTGGCCGAGGAAACGCTCGTTGAACAGATACTGGTCCATTCCGCTGGTCTCGCCCACGACCTCGGGCAGATCCTCGGCCTGGTGACTCGCGCGCGGGCTGCAGTCCGGTCCCGTCGGCTGCGCCCCGATCTCCGACGCCTGCGGGCTCTTCGCCAACAGCTCCGCGGCGATCCGGCTTTCCGTCTTCAAGAACTCCTCGGCGGACTTCAGCAACGCGCCCGCCCCGCTGGCCATCACCCGGTGGGCGAAGCCGGCCTGTTCGAAGACAGTCGTGACGGCTTGCCTGTACACGGTGGCGAAGGCCCGCCCGGCCGCGTCGTCGCCCGCCATGCCCCCGTTCCCGCTGAGTTCGGCGGACAGCAGGCTCAGCATGTCGAAGATCAGGTCACGCAACTCCACCAGGGACCATGACGCGTTGACGAAGTTCTCCGTCTGATGCCGAATGTCCAACGTTCCCCTCGCCCCGCCCGCCCCAACTCCCCTCGCACCGTGCACGGTTGCGAACGAGGCGCACGCGGCCAGTGGCTGACATCAGAGCCGCCGCCGTCACGGACACGACCGGCAGCGCACCCGTCCGGCGGGAACCTGCCCTGCCACAGGCCGCAGCGGGCGGGCACCAGCGTCACGATCCGCACGTGCACGCCCCTCTCTCTCCTTCATCACATCGACCAGAAACCCCTCATGTCCCATCCCGACTTGCGGCGCGCGTCGCAGTCGTTTGGTGACGCAGTACAGGAACTCACAGACCACCTCGACTTCCACCGCTTCTTCCTCACGCCCGCCCACCCCCAGAGCCCGGTGCCGCCGCCCCCCTTCAAGGAGTCCTCTGAACCGCCCCGCCCACTTCAGCGACGCCGACTGGGCCGAGTACCAGCAGTGTCAGGCCGAGCACGGCGACCTCATGGCGCAGATCGCCGACCGCGAGGCCCAGATGGCACACGGCCTGATCGCCACGTACGACGAGTACGAACTCGATTTCAGTCCGGTGCCGAAGCCGGAAGCCAACCCGGCGCGGCGGGCGCCTGCGCCGCGCCGCACGCCGACCTCCCGCAGGAGGAGCCGTGGCCGCTGACGGCGCGAGTACCCCAGACGCCCGCCGCGCGGCTCCGCTCGCGCCGCCCCCCGACCACCGCAACGTGGACACCCCGTGGTGGCAGGAGCTGTGGCGCCGCCACGCACACATCACCACGCCGCTGCGAGAGCGCGGGCTGCAGTGCGACATCGAGTTCGGCCTCAGCGCGTACATCGTGCGCGTGTCGCTCCCCGACGGCAGCTACCTGGTCATCAGTCCGCCGCAGGAGACCTCCTCCGACCGCCCGCCAGGAAACCCGCAGGGCTGGATCGTGACCCGTGAGCACCCCGACGACCAGGCGTCGTTCGAGGTCGTCTACGACTCGGCTCCCTCCGACGACCCCGGTGCACCCCAGCGGGCCGAAGTCCGCCACGGCGGCAACGCCCAGCCCCTGATCGAGGCGATCGACCATCGCCTCGCCCAGCTCGGGCTGCTGCCACATCCCGACTCACCCGCCGCAAACCCGCACGTGCTCCCGGATACGCCGCCACTCCACGCGCCAAAGGCCCCGGACGTCCCCGACACAGCAGACCGCCCGACTGTCTACGTCTACGGTGACGCGTTGCTCGCTCTGACCGACCAGCTCAACGGAGCCGAGTCGCACGCGGACGCCGCTGCCCTGCTGCACCAGATCCTGGATCCGGTCAACGGACTGCTAGAACGGCTCGGTGAGTTCTTCGAAGCAGCCGGGGAGAAGGCCAAGGAAGCCGAGGAGGACGACGGCTTCGACCTCTCCTACGATCTCGCCGACGCCGCCGCCGAGATCCGCAACCTCGGAGAAGTGCTGCACGTGGCCGAGGAGCGGATGCGGGCACTGACCCCGCTCGTGCCCGCACCGCGGCTCCCGTCCACCCCGGCCCGTCCGCCGTCCCTTCCCCCGAGAGCCCTCCCGGCGGTACAGCCGCGGCACCTGCGCTGACGCTGGACCACAGCCTCTCTCCGGGAACACATGGCCTCACCCCGCTGCCGTCACAGGAGCGCAATGCCTGTGTGTGGCCGGCCATCGAGACATGGCTCGCCGAAGGCGAGATCTTCCTGCGGCAGGCCCGAGAGCGCACCCCACCTCCGACCGGTTCTCCCCGTCTCCACGCCGGCCCGGCCCCCTACTGCGGCCCGTCCCGCGCACCGCAGCCACTGACCGCTCCATCCCTACAACGTGAAGAGAACCCCGCCCCCTTGCAACCCGGCATTCATTTCGCCTTCGGCAACCACGAGGAACACGGCTTCGTCGCCTCCTTCACCTCCTCCCTGCCCGCACATCTCGCCCGCTGGTACCTGGAGCGCGAACAGTTCGAGCCCATCCCCGGTGAACCAGGGCTGTACCGGCTCAGCGAGCCCGAGCGCGACGGCCCGCGCCGGACCCGCCAGGCCGTCCACGATCTTCGCCGTCAGGGCTACACCGTGCAGGCCGACATTCGCCTCGACCCGGCCCTCTCCGCCGGCCCACCACGCCCCGTCCGGTCCAATGGACTCCTGAAGCGCCGCAGCCGTCTCGCCCGCGCCGCCGCTGGCCGAACGACGCAGCGCGCCACCCCGCCCACCACGTCCCCGCCAGCCGCCCGGCCGATTCCGCCGAAGCCCACCTACGCGCCGACCGTCCACCTGACGGCCTCGGGCAGCGGACGGTTCCGATGACGCCCGCCAGCACCCCGGTCCCCGACGGCCCCCTGCCGGTGGCACCCGAACTCGCCAACGCGGCACGCGACTTCCGGCTGCGGATGGCGGTCATCGACCGGGAGACCGAAACCGCGCTCGACACGACACGCGACCGCTACGGACGTACCGTCCACGCAGACGCTGCGGCAGTCGCACGAGCCCAGCGCGACAAGGCGGCGGTGGAGGTGTACACCACCCACCTCGCGCCGCACGCCGATGCTCTGCTCGATGCTGCCCGCCGTGTGCTCGAAGAGCTGCCGCCTGCCCGGCATCTGGCCGGGTGGCGGGCCGTGCTGGACGGCTTGGCCGCCTCCGCCGCCGAGGTCCGCCGGGCGCTCGACCGGCCGGCCGCCCCCGGCTCCGCAGCTGAACGCGCGCAGCACGCGGCCTTGTGGCCGCACCTCGCCGCCTGGGCGGATCACAGCTTCATCGCCAGCAACCTCGCCGACCAGAGCGATGGCCGGCATCACAAGGCACCGCTGACCGACGAAGACCAGCGGATGTGGACCGAGAGGGCACAGGCCGCGCAGAGGCGAGGCGAGCTGGAACTGACCGAGTCGTGGTACGCCGCCGACGGGCAGCCGATCACCCTCGCCCACCTCATCGAGAACGACGCCTCGGCGCTGGTCGCGCTGCAAGGGGACCCGGACGCGCCGGGCTGGCAGGTGATCGGGCACTACGCCCACGAATACGAGGCAGGAAAGGTACTGCCCGTCGCGGTCCCGCCCGGCGTGCTGCGGGCGGACGTCTCCCGGTTCAACCGCCCAGCGCCGGTCCAGGAGGTGTCGCTGCAGGAACTCATCCGCGACGTCGTCGAAGGCCAGAGTGCGGGTGACGTCTCCGAAGCTCTCCTCGGCGCCGTCCAGCGCGGATACACCCCGGGCCCGATGGTCCGTCTCCAGGAACTCCTGGAAACGAGTGGCCAGTTCGCCAGCGCGCTGAAGACCGTTCAGGGGCGCCAGATCGCTGCCCGCCTCGCGGCGCTGGGCCGGCAGATCGAGTTCCTCACCCGCGAAGTCGAGGAGGCGGCCGAGGACCTCGGCGCGACCGCCGCCGTCCTGCCGCCGCACCGTACCCCCGTGCTGCGGGTCCGCCCGCGCCCCGCGGTGGACACCACACCACCCACGCTGCCGCCCCGCGCCAGCACGCCCGCCTGCCACCGCTGAGCACCGAGAAAGCACCCGTTGTCCCTGACCGCACACCTGGCCCCGGCACCGCGCATCACCTGCGGCGCGGTGCTGGGCAGCCCGTACGTGCCCACGTGCTCAGCGGCACCCTCACCGGCCGCGAGCGGAGGCAGCCTCGCCTTCGGCGGGCTGCTCAGCGCCCTGTACGGGCTGTTCTCCGCTCTGGCCTCAGCCGGTCAAGGGACGCCTCATGGACCGCCACGGCCAGAGCACGGTGCACCTTCCGGCGGGCGCGCGCCGACGTCTCGGTCCCACCGGACACATGCAGCACGGCCGGCATCGCCGCCCGCTCCGCAGCCGGCACAAGACGCCCTGATCAGGGCGCAACCCCTTCCTGTCTAACCCTTTTGAGGAGATCCATTTATGGCCGTCCGTACGCAGTGGACCGTGGAGCACGCCTGCTCTCACCAGGTGGTTCATGACCTGTCCGGCCGTCCTGCCGACAAGCGGGCCGGATTCGCCCGCTGGCTCGCGGCAAAGGACTGTACCGACTGCTGGAAGGCGGCGCGCGACGCCGACACTGAGTCCAAGGAGTGGCTCGCGACCAAGCGCGCCGCAGAGCAGGAGGCGGCCCTCGCGTGGGCGAAGCAGTTCGACATGCCGCAGTTGGAAGGCCCCGAAAAGGCCCTGGACTGGGGTGAGCGATCCCGCCACCAGCTGATGACGGCCGCGCACAGCGCGCTGGTCGTGGAGGGGAGTTGGGACGAGGCGGACTGGGCGGAGCTGGAGGAGAAGGCCCGCTCCATCACGCGCGCCGGGTGGTGGATAGATCAGCGGGACGCAGAAGGCACCGACGTGCTCGAACTCCTCGATGCAGCGACCGAGGCGGACCGGGGGACGGAGAACCCGTTCCGCTGACAGCGGGGGATCATAGCCGGGAAGCGCCGGTTAGCCAAACCGGCGTTCCTGCGGACCATTGTTCCTCCCACCCCGCCCACCTCGCGTGGAAGGAACCGCATGTCCCAGCCCCCGCCCACGTCGGCCTTCGCGCCGACACCCGACCCGCTCACCCGCGACCGGGACATCACGCACCAGCACTTCCAGGCCGGTGACACCGTCGTCGTCCTCAAGGGGGTGGCCGGCGGAGAACTGTGGGGAGATGCGATGCGCGTCGTCGCCCCGTCCTGGCACACCCCGACCGAGGAGGACGGATGGCGGCTGCGGGATGCGACCGGCGGAGAACAGTCCTACGTCACCGCCCACCCCCGCTACCTCGTGCATCTCTCGCGCCGCTGCCCGGACTGCCTGATCTACCTGCGAGCCATGGAGGACACGCTCCTTGCGCGGTTCGCCGGCCGCGACGAGCTGATCGACTGCGGCTGGTACACCACCACCGCCCTGGGCCAGCTCGTGCACATCGCCGACATCCGGAGCGGCCGGTGATCCCCCGCCTCCACGAGCAGACCCAGACTCCGCACGACCCGCTCGCCGAGGCACTGCGGCGGCCGGTCTCCCCGAACGAGGGCCTGACCGAGCACACCATCGTCGCCCACTGGCCGGGCCTGGATTACTACACCCTGGACGACGAACAGAAGATCTGGACGTCCGTCCAGTGGGCCGAGCACCTCGAAGACCCTTACCTGGAGCACCCGTTCGCCGCCAGCCCGGACGACGACCAGCGGGCGATCCTCCACCTCGACGTCCGGCTTCACCCGGACGACCGGGAGCTGACCGGCCCCGAGTGGGCCGAGGTCGCTCAGCGGCTCGCGCGGGCCGCCGGTATCGAGATTCCCGGCAAGGAGCACGGCTGCCGGTGGATCGCCGTTCAGGCCCAGCCCGGACGCCTCGACCTGATCGCCAACCTGATCCACCTCGACGGCGCATGGCACGCCCCGCCCGCCGACATCCTGCGGCGCCTCTCGGACGAGGCGCGCCGCATCGAGCAGGACCTCCACCTGATCCCCCTCAGCGCCGGGCCCACGACGCGGCCCTCCATCCGTGCGGCGCCCACGGCATCGGCCCAGCTCGCGAGCGTCCTCACGCAGCTCGCCGACGAGCAGGCCGGCCCCCTGGCAGCGGTCCGCGGACTCGTCGAGCACGCCGCGCACCGGATCGCCCGCCAGCCCGGCGCCGCTGGCGCCGGCATGGCGCACCGCCTGGAGTTGATCGCCCGCCGTCTCCACGCCATCCAGCAGGACCTGGACAGCACCGCCGCGCATCTGGTCCAGCCGCGGGTCGCCGCCGTACCGCCCGCGGCCCGGCACACCGCCCACCGATCGCCGTAGGAGAAACGTCTCCTTGCCCCGTACCGACCGCTTCCTGGACATCCGCCGTGGCCCGTAATCCAGCGAACTCCTCGCCCGCGGCGGTGACTCCGAGGCACACAGCATCCTCCAACGCGCGGGTTTCGTCGCCGTCGTCCGCCTCCACGAGACCTACCACCGCACTCCCACCGGCCTCGCCGAAGACGAGGACTCCCGTCTCGCCACCGACGCCGTCGCACGCCTACGGGCCGCCGGATACCACGTCGACTGCGCCCCGGACTTCGACACCGACGCCCGACCGACCAGTTATCTGCCACTGGGCTCCTCCGTCGCCCACCTCGCCGAGCGCCTTCGCGACGCCACCACCACCGAGGAGGCGACCGACGCGCTGACCGAGCTGACCGCCGCTCACGACGGCATCCTCGCCGCGCTGGACGAAGTCCTCACCGCCACCGCCGACTTCCACGACGGGCTCGGCCAGCCGGCCGACCCCTACACCGCCCGGCGGCTGCGCTACCTCGCCGACGAACACCTGCACGTCATCCGCACCGACCTCGCCCACACCCGCAACGCCCTCGCCGACCGGCACGCCCCACACCCCGGCCGCAGCACCTGCACCGGTCAGGTCCCCACCACCGAACGCGAACGCTCCGCCATGTACGCCTGCCCTCCCCCGCCACGCACGCTCCCGGCCCCGCCGCCCCCGGTCGCACCCGGCTTGCGCCGCTGCCCCCCGACCTCGCCCAAGGACACCATGCACGACTACGACACCTCCGAGCGCCTCGCCTCGTACGCCGACGTCCTCGCCGGCGAACTCCCCGACACCTGGACCAGCACTCACCTCCCGCCACACGCCGAGGACGACCTCGCCGAACTCACGGACCGTATCTGGGACCTGGACCTGGTCGCCGCCTTGCTCGCCGAGCACCCGCTCCAGCAGGCAGCCGTCCTGAGCCGTCCGGACGGCGCCCAGTTCGTCCTTCTGGACCGGCACGATGAACGCGACGGATTCCTCATCGCCGCCGTCGCCCCCCGCGCCCTGCCCGACGAGGCATACCGCGCCGTCCCCGAGCCCAACGGCATCGCTCTGGCGGACGACCCGTTCCTGGGCGCCGAGCAGGTCGCCGGCGACCTGCTCGCCCGCTACGACCGTGCGCTCGCCCAGGCCCGGGACAACGCCCTGGGCGGCATACAGCCCTCCCAGCCGGGCCGGGTCGTCCTGACCTGGCAGCCAGACGGCAGCGTCGCCACCACCGCCTTCGACGACCGTGCCGGTGCGATCCTCGTCGCAGGCGGCTTCATCAAAGACCCGCCAAGCGGCATCTACCGGCTCAGCGGCGACGACACCCGGGCTCAGGCGCGAGCCCTGCGCGAGATCGGTCCGCAGCTGGACGCGCTCGGCATCGACACCGCCCTCCAGCACTCCGCAGGCCGCACCGCGCCCACCTCCGCCTCAGCTTCCATGCCGCCGGCCCCGGCCGCGCCCCGGGCCTCGGCGGCCAGGCCCCGATGAGGCAGGGCGAGCCCGAGTTCGCGGTGTGGGAGTACATCACCATCACCAAGGACTCCCGCACCGGGCTGGTCATCGCCCTCGGCAGCACCCGGGAAGCGGCCGGCATACTCCAGCGAAGCGGTTTCCTCAATGCCCCGGGGCCCCGGGGCGAGTACCACCGACTCCCGCTCGGCCTCCCGGCAGAAGACGAGCGCCACAGGGCCACGGCCGCCTCGCACGCCCTGGTCGCCGCCGGATACAGCGTCCACCTCGCCCCGGCGCTGAACACCTTCGATCCGCCCGACGACGATCGCGAGGCCGCCCGGCGCTATCTCGCCCAGTTCTCCCGACGGGCCCTCGACGCTCGCAGCGGCGGCGAGGTCGCCACGGTCCTGACCGAGATCGCCGAACCCGATGGCGGCCTGCTGCCTCTCCTCCGTGAGGCCGTCGTCGGCGCCTTCATCGGCTGGTCCCGGCTGCTGGAGACCGCCGGCGCTGACCCGCAGGCGGCCGTGCGGCTCGGGGACACGGCGCACGCTCTCGCCCGCGCCGAAGACAGCATCCTCCTGTCCCGCAATCACGCCGCGCGTACGACACACCGGCCGGCACCCGCCACGACGCTGCCCAGCCCGGCGCAGCCATCCGCCCCCCTTTCCCGCCACCGGTGAACCGCGTGCGGCAGCTGCTTCGCGCCACCGGCCGCGCCGCTCGCGTGGCTGAATCGTCCCTGCCCGCTGTCCGTCCGACAGGAGTCCACACCCGCTTGCCTCCGCGTCAGCCGTCTGCCGTCCCCTATGTCCTGGCCGCCCCCGGCTACCTTGCCGGCGGGGGTGACTGGGAGCAATTGACCGAGCTGCTGCTGCGCGGGCACGGCTGGCACAACGTGTCCACGATCGACCCGCACACCGCGCTGGCCAGCCCCGACGGACGCCTGCATGTCGTCCACGACCGGCGTGCGGGCTGGACCTGGAACCTGCGCGCCACCGGCCCTGACGGGCATCAGTGGGAAGCACTCCTCGGCGCGTACCTCCCCGTCGAATACGTCAGCGCCCTGGTCGACGCCATGCGCCAACCGCCAACCGCCGCCAGCGGATGGGCCATTGCCCCGCTGCTGGAGGCGGGTTGGCGCCCGGACGGTACTGGCCCCGCCTTGACAGCGGTGTCACCGGACGGCCTGGTCCGCATCACCGGACAACCCGAACACGCCCGCACGCCAGGACCGTGGCATGCCCAGTGCACGGTCAACGGTTTTTGCTGGTCGACGGCAGCCTTCAGCCCCCACACCCCGCTCGCTGTCATCACGGCGTTCACCCGCAGTCTCGCCCGCGACGATCCGCTACCGCGGATGGCCATCGGAACACCGCTGTACGGCTGCGGGCCCCACACCCGCCTGGCCCGGACAGCGCACGGGTGGGACGACGAGCAGGCACTGCTCGAAGCCCGGATCACCGACGCCCGCACCAGGCGGATCACCGGATCGGGGAGCGCTGCGCCTGCACTGAAGTCCGCCCGGGCCACGGCGGCCACCCGTAACCGCTGACCCGCACGGCCCCCGCGCGCCACCGCCCTCTTCACTTTCCCCTGATTCCTTCGTTCAGGAGCCTTCCGTACCCCGCATTCCCCTTCGTACCGAGCCACCACCGATCGCCACCGAGCGTCGGCCTCGTCTGGCCGGCCTCCTCTTCCGCCGCTACCTGCGCGCCTGTATCCCCATCGGCCCCGATCACACCGTGCCCCTGGCCGGTGCGCGCCCGGAGGCCGTCCTCGCCGAGCTCCAGCGCGTCGGTCACCGCCACCACCACTGACCGTCCCCCTGCCCCGGAGGAGCATGTCCCACCCCGCCCCCTACCCGGTGCGGCTGGCCGACGAGATCGCCCGTCAGCTCGACCAGCTCGCCGATCACCTCGCTCAGCTCTCCCCACCCCAGGCCGCGCAGGTCATCGCCCGCGTTCTCGACCCGGATGCCGGAGTCCTCGGCGGCATCACCCACCTCGTGGCCACCGGCAGCGTGTTCGCCAAGGACCAGGCAGAGCGAGGCGCCCTCCCGGCGGAGGTGTGGCTCGCTCTGGGCCGCGCCTCGAACGAACTGCACGACATCACCCTCGACCTGGACGAGCACAGGGACACCCTGCAGCACGTCGGCACCCAGCCCACCACTACCGCGGCGAAGCCCCCGGCACCCGCACCGCTCGTCGTCCGGCGGCATCGGTGAAGAACAAGCAATGGCAAGGCTGGGGACCAGGCGAGCAGGCCGAGCAGCACTACCTCGTCCAGCCCCGTGCCCTCGCCGGCGGCGGCGACGTCCGCCACGTCTCGGAGTTCCTGCGCGCCTCGGGCTGGCGGGACAAGTCCAAGAAGGGCGGCCCTCTGCTCATGGAGAGCCCGGACCGCACCGCCCGTGTCTCCTACGACCCCTACCTCCTGCCCGGCGGGTGGACCATCCACGGCCAAGCGGACGGCCCCAACGGCGAATGGGCGGCGCACTTGGGCCGGCAGACGCCGGTGGAGATCGTCGCCGGTATGACCGACGCCCTCACCCGACCCCGCTCCGCCCACGCCCCCAACGTCTGGGCACCCCTGCAGGAGCAGAACTGGCACGCGCGTTTTGAGGGCGAGCACTACACGGTGACCAGCCCCGACGGCACCGCGTGGATGCAGTACCACCAGGGCGCCGACGGCACGGCAATGTGGTGGACCGGGGCACAGGACAAGCAGGGCAACGGCTGGACGGCCAACTTCACGCCCAACACCCCGATGCACCTGGTGCAAGCCCTCTCGGCCGGACTCGCCAGCCCCGATCCCGTGATGCGCCCGCGCGAGCGCGTCCCGCACAGCGCACAGATCCGCACCTGGTCGGTCTCCGTCAAGCCCTCCCAGCTCAGTGCGTGGCAGCAGGCCCGGATCACGGCCGCCCGCGCCGCCACCTGGGCCCGCAACAGCGCCCGAAGCACACGGCCACGCGCCACTCCCCGTCCCTACGCCCCCGCCGGCGGCGCCCGGACCCGCCGCTGACCCGAAGCCTCGTTCCAAGGAGCCCGATGCCCGCACTCACCCCGGACACCATCCGCACCGCGACCGAAATCCTGTCGGACCTCACCGACTACCTGCGTGAGGGCCCCAGCCCCGTGGAAGCCCTCGCCCTCGTCGAGCCCCTCCTCGACGAATACACGGGCCTGCCCGTCCAACTCGCCGACACCCTGCGCGCCCTTGCCCGCGCCGTGCAGGAGCACCCGGGCACGCCGCGCACCGCGCAGCTCGATCTCCTGATCACCGAGTTGCGCACGGCCGCGTGGGAGCAGACCGACCAACACGCCCTCCACTACGTGCTGGACGACCTCCGCGACCTGTATGGCAGCACCGCCGTGAACGGGCAGGGGGACGGCCGGTGCCTCTGAGCGAGCGGCAGCTCGCCGCGTTCGCCGACCAGCACGCCGGGCAGATCCCCTTCGACACCAGCCCCCGCCACCTCGCCGGCCCCGGGGATGCCCGGCACGTCACCCACGGCCTGGCCGCCGCCGGATGGAGTGCCGTCTCCGATCCGTTGAGCGCCGAGATCGTCCTGCGCAGCCCCGACCTGCGCCACCGCCTCCAGCTCGACCCGCAGTCCACCACCTCCGCGTGGTGGCGGCTGTGGACCGAGGCCACCGACACCGAGCCGGGCTGGTACGCCGAGTTCGGCGAACTCGTTCCCGCCGAGGTCCTCACCGGCTTCACCGACGCCCTCATCGCCCCGCCACCAGAACAACAGGACCCGTGGCAGCCGGTGACCTCGGCGGGCTGGCACCGCGACTCAGAGGGCACAGCGCACTCGCCGGACTCCATGTGCCACATCGAACTGCGCCCGTTGAGCGAATTCAGCCGCGGGCCGTCCTGGCACGTCGAGACCCGCGAGCCCGGCCACGGACAGTTCCCCGGCCCGCGCATCTGGCACGCCTACTTCGACGAGCGCACCCCCGTCCACCTCGTCGGATTGTTCCTCACCGCACTGGTCGACCGGAGCCCGCTCCAACGCGGCATGTACGACCGCACCGGTCACTACAGCGCCGCGCAGGAGCCCAGCCCGCTGCGCCCGCAGCAGGTGGTCGACGCGCACACCGCGCGTATCGAGTCGCTCCGCGCGAGGGCACGCTCCGCCCGCCGACAGCAGACGAAACCCGCAACGGCCCCGGCGAAGGCCCACACCGCCCAGCCAGCCGCCCGCCGCTGAACCGACAGGACTCCTCCCCCATTTCCGCCGATCACCGCGCACACCGCGACTTCCTCCGTCACCTCGACCGCTACGTGAGCGACAGCACGAAGATCCTCGACGCGTGGGACGCCTACTCCGACGAGCACACCGACCTCGACGGATGGCCCTACGACGACCACGCCTACGGCCTGCGCGCGAGCCAGCGCGACGCCGACACCGCCGAGGCGTTCGAATCGCTCCGGTACGGCGCCCGTCACCTGCTGGCCACAGCGGAGACGCAACTGGGCCGCCTGCCGGAAGGAGCCGTGCAGAGCCGCTGGGTTTACCAGTTGAGTGTCCTGCACGCCGCCCTCGAGCGGGTCGAGCAACTGCACGAGCAGTGGCTGGAAACCCGAGACGCCCTTCCCGCCACCGCCAAGCCTGGCACCACGGCCTTCGACGACGCCCTCTCCGAGTACCACGCCGAATCGTGGAGCTACCTCGACGACTGGGCCACCCATGGCAAGACACTCCGCGAGATCAACGCCGCCGCCCGCCATGCCCCCTCGCCTCTGGCACCTGCGCCGGCACCGGCTCCTGCGGCCGACCGGCGAACCCCGGCACGGAAGTGACCATGCCCCCGGCTCCCGAGATGTCGAGGTCGAGTTCATCGCACCGCGCCACCTGGCCGGTGGCGGTGACCCCACCTGGATCACCATCCCCCTCCACCGCGCCTGCGGCTGGAGCCACGGCGACGACCCCCTGATGCCGCGCGTCCTGCTCTCCAGCCCCGGCCAGAAAGCCCTCCTGCGCCTGGACAGCGGGCGCAGTCTCCCGACCTGCGACCCGAACATCGTCACCCGTAGGACCACGGACGTGCTCGCGGTGTACGTGGCCGGGGCGCTGGAAGAGCGCGTCCACTCGTTCGCCGCCCGGCACGCCATCCCGCCGGCGAGTCCGAACCCCTCCAGCCGCCGGCCAAGAACAGCCGTAGCCGCTGATCCCTCCGTCCCCGCCCGGAAGCGCCGTACCCTTGCCCCCTTCCTCCAGCAGCAACACGGACGGGTACGACCTCGTCCTGCGCCTCACCCTCGGCGTGCTCGCCCTCGTCGCCCCCCTCGCCCACCTCGCCTGGCTGTCCGGCAACATCACCGCCTACCTCACCGGAGCCAGCTGGGCCCCCTACCAGCCGACCACCGCCCTGCTCCACCCCGAGCAGGTCTGGCCCGACGCGGGAGAAACGTCCCTGCTGATCGGTGCCCGCATCGTTCCCGTTCTCCTCCTCCTTGCCCTCGGGACGGCCGCGGGCATCCTGTGGGCCCGGCACAAGAACCGCAGCGGCGGCCGGAAGAAGATCACCGGCATGGCCAAGGCCCGGGACATCGAACCACTGATGGCCAAGGCGATCACCGACAAGGCCCGCTCCCTGCGCCCGAGCCTGAAGGACGCCAAGCACATCGAGGCCCGCGACACCGGCATCCTGCTCGGCAACCTCCAGGGCACCAAGAACGAAGTGCGCATGGGCTACGAGGATGTGGCCGTCGCCATCATGGCGCCCCGCTCGGGCAAGACCACCTCGCTCGCCATCCCCTCCATACTCGCCGCGCCCGGCCCGGTCCTGCTGACCTCGAACAAGGCCGCCGGCGACGCCTTCACCGCCACCTACGACGCCCGCGCCCGCGTCGGACAGGTGTGGTCGATGGACCCGCAGCAGATCGCGCACGCCGCACGCGAGATGTGGTGGAACCCCTTGGCGGACGCCAAAACCCTGGACGGCGCCGGTCGGTTGGCTGGCCACTTCCTCGCCGCCTCAGTCGATGCGAGCCAGCAGGGTGACTTCTGGTCCAAGGCCGGATCCAACATCCTCGCCCAGCTCTTCCTCGCCGCTGCCCTCGACGAGCGGCCGATCACCGACGTCATGCAGTGGCTGGCCTTCCCCGCCGACCGCACCCCGCTCGACATCCTCCGCGAACACCAATTCGCCGCCGTCGCCGCCCAGCTCAAGGGAACGGTGGAAGGACCGCCGGAAACCCGGGACGGCATCTACGAGACCGCCCGCCAGTACGCCGCCGCGCTGCTGAACAGCGAGATCGCCGCCTGGGTCACCCCGCAGAAGGACGTCCCCGAGTTCCGGCCGTCCGCGTTCGTCACTTCCGCCGACACGCTGTACCTGCTGTCGAAGGACGGCGGTGGCGGCGCCAGTGCGCTGATCGCGGCGTGCGCGGACTCGGTCATGCGGGCCGCGACCGCTCAGGCCGAACGCGCTGGCGGACGCCTCGACCCGCCCATGCTCGCGATCCTCGACGAGGCCGCCAACGTCTGCAAGATCAGCGACTTGCCGGACCTGTACTCCCACCTCGGCTCCCGCGGGATCATCCCGATCACGATCCTCCAGTCCTACCGCCAGGGCCAGAAGGTGTGGTCGGACGCCGGCATGGACGCCATGTGGTCCGCCTCGACCGTCAAGGTCATCGGCTCCGGTATCGACGACCCCGACTTCGCCGACAAGCTGTCCCGGCTGATCGGCGACCACGATGTCGAGACCACGTCCACCTCGCACTCCGAGTCCGGCAGGTCGACCTCGGTGTCGATGCGGCAGGAGCGGATCCTGCCCGCCGACGCGATCCGCGCCCTGCCCAAGGGCACCGCGCTCTGCTTCGCCACCGGCATGCGCGCCGCCATGCTCGACCTGCGTCCCTGGTACCTGGAGCCCGGCGCCGACGAACTGTCCGCCGCCTCCGCCCGCGCGTCGAAGGCCATCACCGCCCGCGCCATCGCCAAGCACGCACCCCAGCAGGGGGACTACGGCACGGCCGCCTGACCGGGCTGCGCCACGCCCCCGGATCGCGCGAACCGCACCACGATCCTCCGGAGCACCATGGCTCTCACCGACCACCACGACGTCTTCATCGGCTCGAGCGGCGCCGGATGGACCTTCGTCGTCCTCAACCGCCCTCTCCGCAATGCCGCCCGCATCCTGACCGCGGCGAGATTCACCGCCCGCGAACACCAGGGCCGCACTCTCTACCTCCTGCCGCCCGAGACGGCCGAGGACGCGCACGAGCGCGCCGGTGTCGCGGCCTACGGGCTCATGGCCCACGCCTTGGACCTCGTCGACCTCGCCTGGACCACGCGCCAGCATGGCGCAAACCCGTCACGCGAGTCCGACGTCACCCTCCGCTTCACCGATCACGCGGTCACCACGACCGCGGCCACGGGGCAGGCCGACGCCATCCTCGTCCAGCACGGCCTCATACCCGCGGGGGCGAAGCGGCACTACGCGCTGCCATCCGGACTCGGTGAACGCGCCGCACTCAGCGCCGTTGTCCGCGCCGAGGCCCACCTCTACGCCGACGGCATCAGCGTGCGCACCGACCTCGGCATCGCGATCACACAGGACATCCTGCCAACGCCAACCAGCCCCGGTGCCGCCCCCGCACCGCCGCCCACCACACAGGTCCAGCGGCGCAGCCGCCGAAGGCCACCGCGCGCTCGCCCGCCACAGGCCCGCCGGCGCGGACGGCGAACGGCTGCCCCCAACTGATCCCCCCTTTGGGAGTCCTACCTGTGCCCAACTCTCATTCTGCCACTGAGGTGTTGTCGGTCTCCGCCGCGGACGGCACTCGCCTGTCCGTCTACCGCGACACCCCCGTGCGCCCGCGTCCCGGCGGCGCGACGGTCGTGCTGGTGCACGGCGCGTCCGTCACCGCGGACCTGTGGCGCGTCCACGCCCGGCACCTGACCGGCCTGGGCCTGACCGTCGTGCGCTACGACCAGCGCGCGCACGGTCACACCCCTCGCGGCCAGGCACCGCTGACGATCCGGCAGCTCGCCGACGACCTGCACCACATCCTGACCCACGTCGTCCCCGCCGGGCCGCTCGTGCTCGCCGGACATTCCCTGGGCGCCCTCGTCCTGCAGGAACTCGCCGCCCTGCACCCCCAACACCAGGCCCGCATCCGGGGCATGGTGCTGCTGTCGCCCACCGCACGCGGGGCGAGCGTGCTGCCCGGACGCGACCCGCGCGCCTGGCTCCTGGCCGCCGGACGCAGCCTGTTCGCCCTGACCTGCACCCACGCGCCCCAAGCCGTAGACCTCCTACGGCACCGGCTGCCCACCACACACCCCTACAGCCTCGCGCCGCACCCCGACCGGTCGGCCGACGGGCCACCGTCATGCCGCCACGGCATCCGCCACACCCACACCCGCGACCTCGCCGACCTGTGGCAGTGCCTGCGCCGCTACCAGCCGCGCGACGCCACCGTGCTCAACCAGTTCGGCGACCGGCTGCTGCTGATGGCCGGCGCGGACGACCGGCACATCCCCGCCGCCCACACCAAGCAGCTGGCCGCCCAACTCCCTGCCGCCCGCCTGGAAATCCTCCCCCGCACCACGCACGCGCTGCCCATCCGCCACCCCGCGCTCATCAGCGACCGCATCGCCCGCCTCGCCGCCGAACCGAGCCCCCACCCTCCTCACCCCAGGACCGATCATTTCCGAACTCCCTGCCTTCCGGGCAATTTCACTAGGTGCAGGTATCCAGTCCAGCGCCATGCTCGCCCTCTCCGCACAAGGCATACTCCCGAAGGTCGACTACGCAATTTTCGCCGACACAGGCTGGGAACCGAGAGCCGTTTATTCCCATCTCGACCGGCTGGAGCGAGAAATAGCCAGACCCGCTGGCATACCCGTTCTCCGCGTATCGTCCGGAAACATACGCAAGGACGCCCTGGACCCCGAGCACAGGTTTGCTTCGATGCCGCTCTACGTCCTGAACAAGGACGGAAATCCGGGTATGACCAGGCGGCAATGTACCGGGGAATATAAAATTAAGCCGATCAAGAAAAAGGTCCGCGAACTGCTCGGCTATCCCTATCCGACACGCATCCCCAAGGGGATCTTCGTCGAGCAGTGGTTCGGTATCTCCACCGATGAATTCCACCGGGCCAAGGACGCCGACGTCAAGTACATGCGCAACCGGCACTCGCTCATCGACATGGAGTGGTCACGGTCCGATTGCGTCCGATACCTGACGTCGGTCGGCCTGGCCGACACCCCGAAATCGAGCTGTCTCGGGTGCCCTTTCCATGGAAACGCCCAGTGGCGCAACATCCGTGACAACTCCCCGGAGGAATGGGAGGACGTGGTGGAGTTCGACGCGGCCATCCGCAAGGGAAATGCCCGCGCCAACACCACCGGCAATCGTCTGCTGGGCGAGGCGTTTCTCCACCGCTCCCGCGTACCCCTCAGCGAAGCTCCCATCGATCACGTCACCGCCGCCGAATGGGCGGCGATGCAGCAAGAACTCACCGACAGCGGACCGGACCTGGAGGAGCTGGAGCAAGGAGTCGCCGACGGCTGTTCTCCGTGGGCCTGCCGCGGTGACGCCGAGCCGGCACAGGACGACTTCGGACTGGTCTCTTGACCATCCTGGACCTGTTTGCAGGACCGGGGGGATGGAGCCACTCACTTAACGTCCTCGGCGCACGGGACATTGGGCTGGAATGGGATGAGTGGGCCTGCAAGACGCGTGTGGCGGCAGGACAGTTGACCATTCGCACCGACGTGGCGCTGTATCCCGTCTGGCCGTTCCTCGGCAAGACCTCCGGGCTGATTGCGAGCCCGCCCTGCCAGGCATGGTCCATGGCCGGCAAGCGCCTCGGCCTGGTGGACCAGCCGCTCGTACACCAGGCAGTGGCGGACCTCGCCGCCGGCCGCGACACCCGCGAGAAGCTGCTGACCGCCTGCCGGGACGAACGCTCGCTGCTGGCCGCCGAGCCCATGCGCTACCTCCACGCCCTCAACACCGTCGGCGAGCCCGACTGGGTCGCCATGGAAGAAGTGCCGGACGTCCTGCCGCTGTGGAAGCAGTACGCCTCCGTGCTGCGCGGATGGGGCTTCTCGGTCTGGTACGGAATCCTCAACGCCGCCGACTTCGGCGTACCGCAAACCAGGCGGCGGGCAATCCTGCTCGCCTCCCGCGTCCGCACCGCCCAGCCCCCACCACCCACGCACGCCCGGACCGCCGAGCCGGAGAGCCTGTTCGGGCCAGGCCGTGACCGATGGGTGTCGATGGCCGAGGCCCTCGGCTGGGGCGCCACCGACCGACCCGTCCCCACCGTCTGCGCCGGCGGCGGACCCGGCGGCGGGCCTGAACCGTTCCCGTCGGGCTCCCGCAAGACGCTGTCCGACGCCCGGGATCGCGGCACCTGGATGCCGCGACCGGAGGCTGTGGTCCTGCAGTCCCGCCGCGAAGGAGCCGAATGGGCCGCCCGGCACGGCACCCGCGAGAACCGGACCGCTACCGCCCCGGCGCCGATGTTCACCGCCGAGGCGCACCGCTGGTCCTGGTCCCTGCGCAGCAACAACCAGGCCAACGCCACTATCCGTTCACTGTCCGAGCCGGCAGGCACGCTGTTCTTCGGTCACCGGGCGAACGAGTGCACCTGGGTCGCCGCACCGGCCCTCGCACCGACGGAGGACTCGGACACGCCAGCGGTGCCGGAGCCGATCCGGATCACCGCCCGCGAGGCCGGCCTCCTGCAGACCTTCCCCGCCAACTACCCCTGGGCCGGCAACAAAGGCCAGCAGTTCTCCCAGATCGGCAACGCCGTACCGCCGTTGCTCGCCGGCCACCTCCTCGCCCCGCACCTCCGCGTCACCCTCGACCCCGACGACTTCACCCTCGCCGCCTGATGCCCCGCACCCCCGAACCTGACGAGAACGACGACCTCGACCTGCCCGACACGCATCCGCCGCCGCCCGTGCACTACGTCGAGCAGGCCCTCCTCGGCGCCCTCCTCCTCGATCCGCAGCGTCTCGCCGACGTGACCGGCATCGCCGGCAACTCGTTCTCCACTGCCGCGCACTCCGCCGTGTACGCAGCGATCAGCACCCTGCCCCCGCCCGACCCGGCCGAGCACGCCAAGAACACCAAGTGGCTCGACCAGGTGCTCGCCACGGGGCGCGAGCAGGCGCGCGGACTGACCGCCTCCTACCTGCACACCCTCATCCAGGTCTGCCCCTGGCCCCGCCACGCACCGGCCTACGCACGGATGGTCGAGACCGAACACGCCCGCCGCCGCCTGCAGACGGCCGCCGAACGCCTCGTCCAGACCGTCCACGATGCCTCCCTCCCACAGCCCGTCCAGACGGTGCTCGCCGAGGCCGACGCGCTCGCCGCGGTCGTGGACGACATCGCGAGCCGCTTCCCACCGCGCGCCGGCGTCCTGCCCCGCACGCTGGCACCGCCTCCTGCCATCACGCCCGACCACATCGAGGCAGTCGAGGAGGAGCGGCTGCTGCTCGCGACCGCCACCGCCCACCCATCCGATATCGAGTCCGTCAGGTGGCTGCTCCCCGACGACCTCACCCTGCCGCTGCACGCCGGCCTGTGGCAGTGCCTGACCGCTCTTGCCCGGCGCCGCGATCCCGTCGACCCCGTCACCGTCCTGTGGGAGGCCGAACAGCGCGGCCTGCTGGACGACGGAAGTGAACCGGGCGAGGTGCTCCGTCTGCTGGCCGAACCAGCCGGGTCCGTGGAGCACTGGGGCGAGCGCGCCCTGCAGCGCTCCCTCCTGGCAACCGCCGATCACACCGGCCGACGCATTGAGGCGTACGCCGGCGACCCGGCGAACACGCCGTTCCAACTCGTCGCCGGCGCCCGCCGATCCCTCGCCGACATCGGCGCCATCCGCACCCGCTGGCAGCACGCCACCGGAACCATCCCGCCGCAGCGACCGAGGCCGGCGCCCACCACTCGCGCCGGCCCGCCGACCACCACGGCCGCCCCTACCGCCCGCGCCGCGCGAGCCACCCGATAGCACCCGCACCCGCCGGTGGCCGGACCCGAAGACCCGGCCACCGGCAGAAGAGACGACACCCCCACGTGACCACCACACTCCCCATCGACGCCCACGTCCGCCTCGACACCCACCCCACCCATCCCAGCGCCGTGACCGCCGTCCTGACCGGCACCCAGGCCCACATTGCCCACCTGGGCCTGGAGGCCGCCGACTGGACCGTCGTCGCCGACAACGTCCTGGTCCTGGTCCGCATCGACCACGAGGAGCCCTACTGGGCCCAGGACGCAGCCAAGCACCTGACCGCCGAAGGCGCTCAGGAGTTCGGCGGCGACACCACCCCGCTCGCGCCACAGGTTCATGTCCCGGACCACGATGAGGTGGCTGCGGGCGCGCGTGATGGCGACGTTCCACAGGTTGAGTTGGCGGTGGACCCAGCCGATGGCGCCTGCGTGCATGCCCTCGCCTGCGACGAGGGAAAAGACCATGACGTCGCGTTCCCCTCCCTGGAAGGTGTGTACGGTGCCGACGCGCACGCGCTGCTGGTCGTATTGCCGCAGCCGGTCCCGGAGTTCGTCGGCTTGCGGCTTGAACGGCGTGGCCACACCAATCGAGGCGTCCTCAGGAAGCTGTTCCAGCAGCGTGCGTACGAAGCTGTCCACCTGTCTGATCTCGTCATAGTTCACCCAAGAGCTGCCGGACGGGGACCGGGTGGCTGGGCCGGGAACGTGCGACCAGAAGATTGATCGCCTCGGCAGGGACGGCCGGCCTCGGGTGTCGGTGAGGACCGTCAGGCCCTGTTCGTAGATACCGTACGGCTTGAGCCGCACCTGGCCGTCTCCGGGGACGATCTCCACGCGGCGGATCAGCAGCGGGGCGAACTTCGGGTGCCGCCACGGCCGACCGCCACGCGGTCCGGTCACGAGCACGGCCGGGTAGCCGGCCCAGAGTTCGGCCTCCTGTTCGGTGGCGGACTCGATCAGAAGGCTGGCCTCTGCCGGGCCGGGGATGCAGCCGTCGTCGTCGACATCACCGGACAGAAAGCGCTCCGAGCCGGAGAGGCAGACATATAGGCGGACTCCCGATCGTCTACAGACATCAGCGGTGTATCGGTCTCGTCGGACAGCACGCACTCGCGGTAGTACTCGAGCAGACGGGGCCAACTTGGCCGAGACTGCGCGGACTTGCAAGTGCTTGCCTGCTCTGCCCGCTGGCGGGCGCTGGTGACGACATGGCCCCAGTGCCAATGGCGGCCGAGGCGGAGGATCTGACGGCAGCCGGTGGGACGAGGTGGCCGGCCGGGCTGAACAGGCCGCAGGCGGTGGGGTTCCCATGCCACCGCTTGTACGGGCCGGACCTACAGCTACGGTCCTGTGACGACGTCGAGAAGCCAGGCTTCGGTCTGCTCGGCGACTTCCTTCCAGACCGGGTCGAGCGACAGACAATGACCAGCGTCCTCGCGATAGATCTCATACGCCCCGAGGGCGCGACCGAGGGCACGAACGTGGTCGGCCGGCGCAAGAACGTCGTCGCCGGCGGCGACTACGAGTGACGGCGCCCGGACCGCAGCGACGTCGACCTCAGCAGTCCAGCGTGTAGCCTGCCAGACGGCCGTCGGCGACTCCGGTTGGAGCCGCGCGTAGTACGTCTTCGCGACCTCCTGGTTGACCCGCGGCCAGAACAGTTCGCGGGCGACTTCCAGCGGCGGCGGCCCCCATGGCTGGTCCATGTCGATCGCGAGATCCACCGGTTCTGGAGCGAAACGCCCCGGCAACACCGGTGCCATGAGCGCGATCGCAGCCAAGTCTCGACCAGTGGTCGCGGCGTAGGTCAAGGTGGCCAGTCCCCCCATGCTCTGTCCGACGACGATCGGTGCAGCGTCGGTCGTCTCAGCCAGGCGCGCGACCGCGATTTCGACGTCTTCGGCGACTGCAGTGATGGGACGCTTGAGCCACTGCTGCTGCTCCATGGGTGCAGAGGAGCCGTGTGAGCGCCAGTCCAATGCGACATTGCGCCAGCCGCGCGCGGCGAACCAACCCTGCCATTCGGCAAAGCACCACGCGCCGTGGCACCCACCGTGGACGAAGACGATCGGGTTGGCGTGGGTGGCTCCGCCATCCGGTTCGACCTGCGTCAGCGCGATTCCGTCGACAACTTCGGTTGTCGTAGAGGAAGTCTTATTTGGCATATGTTGATCGTCCCTGCGAAGCGGGCAGTTCTGTGTCACCCGCACGGGGCAATTCGGGGTCTTGCGAACCTGCGGCGCAGGATTGCGTCTCAGACCGGTGGTGACGACACGTTCGACCGCGCCGCGGTAGCGGCCCGGTGCCGGGGAAGCTCTGCGCGGGCATTCACGCACAGCGCGCCGATCTGGTGCCCGCGGCGGGCAAAGATCGCGACGAGTCTGCGATGGGTGCCGGTCTGGATGTCGATTTCGTCGGCGGCGATGGCTCGACCGACGAACCGCGTCTTCGCGTCGAACTGGTCGGAGCAGAAATAGAGGATGGGGGCGTAGGCGTCCTCTGCGCCCAGCAGTGTCCGTGCGGCGTGGCGTCCCTCCGTCACGTTGGTCCACTGTTCGACCCGCATGTCCTCCTCGAAGAACGGGTGTACCACCGGGCCACGCCGCCGGCAGCGACGACGTCGGGGACGGTAGTTCGCAGGGCGAAGTCGCAGACGATGCCGTCGGATACGGCCACTCCGCTGCCGGAGAGCCGACCAATGACCGGCACCGCATCGAGTGCACCGACCACGAGGTCGGCACGGACCGACTCGCGACCGGGCACCGAGACGACGTACTCCTCACCAACACGGTCGATGAACCGCCCCGGGTTCGATAGAGATCTCAGATTATGGTTGTGACCTGGAATTTCGTGGATTCCATGTAGTGGTTGGCTTCGTACTCGACGGGCGGAACGTGCCCTATCTCACCGTGGAGTCGGCGGTGGTTGTACCAGTCGACCCACTCTGCGGTGGCCAACTCGACCTGGGCGAGAGACTTCCAGGGCCGTCGGGGCTTTGATCAGCTCGGTCTTGAACAGACCGATCGTGCTCTCCATCAGGGCATTGTCGTAGGCGTCGCCGACCGATCCGATCGAGGCGGCGATGCCGGCGGCGTCCAGATGCTCGGCGAGCCGGAAACTCGTATATTGCGACCCGGCATCCGAGTGGTGGATCAACTCGCCTGGCTGAACTGGGTGTTGGTCGCGGTCACGTTGCCATACGGCCATCTGCAGGGCGTCAAGGACGAAGACCGTTTCCTTCACGGTGGCCGCGGACCAGCCGACGATCCGGCGGGAGAACGTGTCCAGCACGAAGGCGACGTAGACGACACCGGCCCAGGTCTTCACGTGGGTGAAGTCCGCGACCCAGCAGCGGTCCGGGGCGGCAGCGACGAAGTCGCGGTCCAGCAGGTCCGGCGCCCGTTCGGCTTGCCCGCCGGGCAGCGTGGTGATCACCTTCTTGCCGCGGACGGCGCCGGTGATGCCGAGTTCGCGCATGAGGCGCTCGACGGTGCAGCGGGCCACGGCATGTCCCTGCCGGTTCAGTTCGCGCCAGATCTTCCGGGCCCCGTAGACGCGGTAGTTGGACGTGTGGACCTCTTGGATGCGCTCTTTGAGTTCCTCGTCGCGCACGGAACGGGCGGAGGGAGCTTCGAGGCGTTTCTTGTGGGCGTAGTAGGTGGAAGGGGCGATCTTGCAGTCGTGCTCGGTGAGCGTTCTGCAGATCGGCTCGACGCCGCCGAAGCGGTCCCGGTGCTCGTCGATGAACGTTACGAGCGTGTGTGTGGCCGGTCGAGCTCGGCGATGCTTCTATGTCAAGCCACCATCGGCAGTTCCTGGATGATCTGCTGGTCATCACGGGCAGCCTCGTCTGCCAACAGAGCTCGAAAGACCCGGTCGGAGATGCGGCGCCGCAGCAGTCGCAGAGCCTCCTTCACGGTCTTTCCCGCAGCGAGCTGCTTGGCGTAGTACGCGGCGCCGGGCCCGTCTCGGCGGACTTGGGTGACCGCAGCCATGTGTAGGGCGTTGTTGATGGTGCGGTTGCCTCCCCGATTGAGGCGGACGCGAACCGTGTTGGAGGACCAGACGGGTATCGGGGCGGTGCCGTTGAACCGGGCGAAAGCGTCCTTGGACTTGAAGCGAGTGGCCCCGGCCGTCTCTCCGAGGATCATCGCCGCCGACAGGACCCCGCATCCGGGCACCGCCGGCAGATTCGGAGCCAGTTCGCGAACCAGATGCCGTAGCTGGGCCTCCATCGCGTTGATGCGCAGGGTCAGGCGCCGACAATCCTGGACCAGATCCAACGCGATCTCCGCCACGACTCCGCGTCGGGCGACGAGGCCCGCTTCCAAGCTGTCCAGGACGCACAGGCGCTTTAGACCGCGCGAGGGAACGACCAGCTCGGGGTCGATCTCGTGCAGGAACCAACGCAGCTTGTTGGCGATGGCGGTGCGCTGTCGGACCAGGGTGCGTCGGTGATCGGAGCGCAACTTGACCTCGCGCGTCGGGCCATCCAACTCGGCCTTGGGCAGATCGGGCTCTCGGAGAGCGACTCGAGCCACCGCTTCAGCATCGATCGGATCAGACTTGCCACGCTCGCGGGCCGAGCGCCGCGCGCCGGCCATCAGTCGCGTGTGCACGCGCACCACCGCGTACCCCGACACCAGTAGGTCCGCCTCGAAACGCCTGGTCAGATGCCGGCAGTCCTCGATAGCGAGTAGGACCTGCTCAAACTGTCCCAGCCAGGCGCAGACTTGCCGATGGCCCTTGGCGGTGGCGTCCACGGTCAGCTGCGTCAGACGCCTTCCGACCTGGTCCACCGCGACCAGGGTGTGAGTCTTCTTGTGGGAGTCGATGCCGACCACGATCACGCGATGCCTCCAACGGGAGTCGGACGAGGTGTCGTCGTTCTCCGCGGGGGCACGCCTCAATCGGGCGAGCAGCACGCTTCTATCAGGCCACATCGCGAAGAACGGGGACGCCGACGGGGCGGCACATCGCCGAAAAGCCCTGAACTGGCGGGGCAGCAAAGAAAAGAGCCAGCCCCATCGGCACCTGTCACTGTCGCACCGTCACCGGGTCGACGTCTCCAACGATGGCATTGACGCGAAGAAACTCGCCGCGGCCTTCAGGATCTCGTTGGCCCGCTTCAGTTCGGCGTTCTCCTTTTTCAACGCTTTGAGCTGGGCGGACTCCTCCGTCGTCGCCCCCGGACGTGTCCCCGCATCGATCTCGTGCTGCTTCACCCAGTTCCGCAGCGTCTCGCGGGAGCCGATGCCGAGCTTCTCGGCCACCGCCTGCAGGGCGGCCGTCTCGTTCGGGTAGTCGTCGCCTACCTCGGCGACCATGCGCACCGCGCGACGGCGGAGCTCAAGCGGGTAACGGGAAGGTCGTGCCATGACTCGATCCTTTCATGAAATCGAGTCTCCATTCGAACCGGGGCGGTTCAGATAGAGGCACCCCCAGACCATCACCACACCATGATGCTCGTGCAGACGCCGGAACCACCTGCCCAGCTCGTCGCCGAGGGCGCGCGCCATCGGCACCGGCGCCACCTCGATGACCGTCGTGAGCACTCCGATCCCGGTCGCCGTGGCAGTCACCTCGAGCGCGGCGAAGTCGCCGCCGATCACCGCGACACGAGACGCGGCTCGTAGGCGTTCCCGTAGCGGCGCCGCGCCATCGGCCGTCCGCAGGTAGCAGATGTGCTACCGCAGTCGTCCACGCGCACGACCAACGAATTTCGATGTCCAGCAGTTTCCCTTTCACCCTGGGTGGCCGTCGCGGCGACGGGAAGTCCCGCCTTCAGGGCGACCACGGAGTACTCCTGAATCTCGGCCGTACTCGGTCCCGGCCCCGGGCAGGCCCAATACACCCGAACGGGGACTGTGTGGCGGCAGCAGCTTTCCTAGTGTCTTTCCCATCGCCGCAGCGTCTGCAGGCAGAGCCGCAATGGAGGAAAGTGCCGTGAGTGGTCTGGTCGTCCGTAGGACCTTCGCCCAAATAGAGGAAACCCATCTCGCCGCCGGACGGACGGACGGCCAGGGGCCGTTGAAGAAGATCGCGGTCTGCGCCGTGGTCACCAACCCGTTCGCCGGCCGCGGTTACGTCGCCGATCTCTCCGAGCTCGTAGAAGCGTCCCAGGAGATCGGCACCCGACTCGGTGAAGAGGCCGTGCGTCTGCTCGGCCAGGCACCACAGAGCTACGGCAAGGCAGGCATCGTCGGCACCGACGGCGAGCAGGAGCACATCAACGCCGCGCTCACCTCCACCTTCGGCAACGCCCTGCGCGACGCGATCGGCGGCGGCAAGGCGTGGATCACGTCCGTCACCAAGGCGGGGGCCGCCGGTACGACCATCGACGTACCCCTCGCCTTCAAGGACGAGATCTGGGTCCGCAGCCACTACGACGCGATCACCGTGCACCTCCCTGACGCCCCCCACCCCGATGAGCTGGTCATCATCGCGGCGGTCGCCAACCGGGGCCGAATCAATGCCCGGGTGGGTGGAATGACCGCCGCCGAGGCGAAAGCCACGGCCACGTCCAAGGCGACGTCGTGAGCAGCATCGCCGTCACCGGCGCGGGCACGATCCTGTCCGGCGACCACCGGCAACCCGTCATCGCGGACGCCGATACCGTGATCGCCGTCGACGGCACGATCACAGCGGTCGGCCGGAGGGCGGACCTGGCCGCACAGGTGAAGGCAAGCGAGGTCGTCGTCGACGCCCAGGGCGCGACGATCGCCCCAGGGCTGATCGACTCGCACTGTCACGTCGTACTCGGGGACTACACACCTCGTCAGAAGACCGTCGACTTCCTGGCCAGTTATGTGCACGGCGGCATCACCAGCGTGGTTTCGCCCGGCGAGATCCACGCTCCCGGACGACCGCACGACGCCACGGGCGTCAAGGCGCTGGCCATCGCCGCCAGGTCCTGCTTCGCGGGCTTCAACCCAGGAGGCATGACCGTGCACGCGGGGTCCGTCGTCCTCGAACCGTGCTTGACCGACCAGGACTTCGCGGACCTCCAGGCCGCCGGTGTCCACCTCGCCAAGTTCGGGTTCGGGCTCTACGAGGACCCGGCCGACGGATACGACCAGGTCCGCGCCGCGCAGCAGCACGGCATCACGGTCATGTGCCACTCTGGCGGTGCCAGTATTCCCGGCAGCAAGCCGATCACACCGGAACACCTGCTCCACCTCGCGCCCGACGTGTGCGGACACATCAACGGCGGCCCCACGTCGCTGCCGGCTGCGGGCGTGGACACGATCATCGAGCAGACCGGGATGGCCCTGCAGCTGGTACAGGCCGGAAATCTCCGGTCCGCGGTCCGGATCATCGAGAAATGCCACGCGGAGGACCGCTTCGACCGTGTGGTCATCGGCTCGGACACGCCGACCGGCACCGGTGTGATGCCGCTGGGCGTCATCAAGACGGTGGCGGAGCTCTCCTCCCTGTCCGGTATCGACCCGGCCCAGGTGTGGGCTGCCGCCACCGGGAACAACGCCCGGACCTGGAGCCTGCCCGCCGGTTTCATCGCCGCCGGGGCAGCCGCTGACATCGTCGTGATGGACGCGCCCTGGGGATCGACCGCCGACGACGCGATCGCAGCCCTGGCCATCGGGGACATCCCCGGCATCACCGCCGTGATCACCACCGGTGTCCTGCGAAACCTGACCAGCCGCAACACACCCAGGGCGGCGCGCCTGGTGCAGGTCGAGCCGGCCATGCCACACCTCGCCGCCGCCGGTCACTAGAGCAATCCCCGACTGGGGCCATCAGCGGAACGTGCCCCGCGTGAACAGGAAGAGTGTCATGTCCGTCCAGGTGATCTTCGAACCGGCCAAGTGCCAGGGGTACGCCAACTGCCTCATCGAAGCCCCCGAGATATGGGACTTCGACGAAGACGGCAACAGAGCGGTCCTTCGCCTGAGCGACCCCGGCGACGCACTGCGAGCCAAGGCCGAGGCGTCCGCCCGCTGCTGCCCGGCCCAGGCCATACGCGTCGAGGGGCCGAAACCGTGAAGCGCATCGTGGTGGTTGGCGGTTCTCTGGCAGGCGTCAACGCGCTGGAGGAGATACGGGAACGCGGCTTCTCAGGCGAACTCGTCCTCGTGGGCGCGGAGTTGTACCTTCCGTACACCAGACCGCCGCTGTCCAAGGAGGCGCTGGCCGGCGGAGTCGACCACGGAGAACTGGCGTTGCGGCCCTCCGGCTGGTACGCGGAGAACGGCGTCACCCTTCGCCTCGGACACGCCGCCTCGGGCCTGGACACCCACCGTCGAGTCGTCCTGCTGGACGACGGGAGGACGATCGCGTACGACGGCCTGGTCATCGCGACCGGCTCGTCCTCGCGCAGACCCGCCCAAACAGCCGGGATCACCCGTGCCCACGAGCTCCGCGGCATCGACGACGCCGAACGGCTGCTCCGGATCCTCCGGCGCTCCGGTCATCTCGTCGTGATCGGCGCGGGCTTCATCGGAATGGAGGCAGCCGCCACCGCGCGAGGGCTGGGGCTCGACGTGACGGTCGTCGACATCGCCGCGTCGCCGATGAACCGGGCCTTCGGCCCCGGGGTGGGCGACTGGTTCCGACGTCGGCACGAGGCACACGGCGTCCGGGTCCTCTGTGCCACGGGTGTCGCAGGGATCGAGGAGAAGGGCCCTCGAACTCTGGTCCGGCTGGCCGACGGGGAGACCCTCACGGCCGATGCCCTGCTCGTCGCCGTCGGCGCGACACCCGCCACATCCTGGCTGGCCGGGTCCGAGGTGTCGCTCGGGGACGGAATCCTCTGCGAACCGGACCTCGCGACCAATGTCCCCGACGTCGTGGCCGCCGGGGATGTGGCCCGATGGCACAACCGGACATTCGACGAGTCGATGCGCGTCGAGCACTGGACCAACGCCGTGGAGCAGGGCCGTCACGCCGCCGCGACCCTGCTCGGCGAGCAGCGCCCCTTCGAGTCCGTCCCCTTCTTCTGGACCGACCAGTTCGACGCGAAACTGCGCTGCGTCGGCCGGCCGGGGGCAGCGGACGACGTCGCGATCCTCGCCGAGAACGACACCACCCTCGTCGCGGTCTACGGCCGCGGAGGACTCCTGAGCGGCGCCGTGTGCGTCAACGCTCCACGCCAACTCGCCACGCTGCGCCAGGCGGTCGCTGCCCGCACACCCTTCCCCGAAGTGGTCGGGTCCGGCCTGGTCGCCTCCTGACCCGCCCCAGCACAACGCCTCCCTACCCAAGGACACAGATGACCAGCACAGCCATAACCGAGAACCGTGACGCCCTGTCGATCATCGAACTGTTCCCGCAGGACGAGGACTGGTCGCTGCAGACGATGCGTCTGCTCGCGCAGGTCGCCGTTGGCGGCGCCGACCTCTTCGAGTGTGCGCGCACCGCCGCCCGCATCGGTCGTACGACGACCGACGGTGAGGTCTGGCAGCGAGAATGGAGCCGTACTGCCGAAGAGGTCGCGGCTGCCGGCGAGGCGGCTCTGGAACGCGGTGACATCACCACCGCGCAACGGTCCCTGCAGCGGTCGTGCAGTTACTACCGGCACTCGGAGTTCTTCCTCGCGTCCTCCGACCCGCGCCGAGAGCAGGCGTACAGGAAGGGGACGGCGAACTTCCAGAAGGCCGCCGAGCTCACCGACGGACTGATCGAGCGCATCCAGGTCCCCTTCGAGGGAACGACGATGGACGGCTACTTCGTCCGGCCCGACACCTCGGACACGCCCCGGCCCACGGTCCTCTTCCTCGGTGGCGCGGACTCCTGGGCCGAGGAACTCTACTTCCTGGGCGGCTCCGAGTTCCCGGACCGCGGCATCAACGTCGTCTTGGTGGACACTCCCGGCCGCGGCAGCTCCCTGCGCTTCAAGCAGCTCTACAGCCGTCCCGACTACGAAGTCCCCGTCGCGGCCATCCTGGACTTCCTGGAGCAGCGCCCCGACGTCGACGCCGACCGCATCGGACTCGCCGGCGTGAGCTTCGGCGGCTACTACGCTCCCCGGGCGGCGGCCTTCGAGCCGCGGGTGAAGGCGGTCGCGGCCTGGTGCGGCACGTGGAGCATCCTCACCGACTTCTACGAGTTCTACCCGCCCCTGCAGCAGCAGCTGCAGTGGCTGACGGGGTCCAAGGACGACGCCGAGGCGCGCCGCAAGCTGGCCGATTTCACGCTGGACGGCGTGGCCGAGAAGCTCAGCATCCCGGTCTACGTGATGCACGGCACCGACGACATCATCATGGACATCGCGGGTGCCCAGCGCTTCATCGACGCCCTCACCACGGACGACGTGACCGCCGACATCTACGACGGCGCCGGCTCGCTGCACTGCAGCTACGACTACTTCTCCGTCGCGACCGCGCGCCTTGCCGACTGGTTCGTCCAGCGGCTCGGCTGAGGCACGGAGACCGCCATGTACTCAATCCACCGGCTCCTGTGGGACATCCGCCGGCATCCCGATGTGGCGGCCCGTTATCGGTCGAGCCCCGACGAGGTTCTCGACGCCTACGGCATCACCGGGGAGTTCCGCACCTGGATGAAGGACCTCGACTTCAAGTCGATGTACGAGCACAGGGTCAACCCGTACCTGCTGTATTTCTGCGCGATCCAGCTGGAGGTCGACCGAGCCGCGTACTACGCGCAGATCCGAGGAGAGAAGTCCTGATGAGAACGCACGGCCGCATCGTCGGCGCCTTCGCGGCATCCCACTCGCCCGGCATCACCGGGTGGCCAGAGCGCGCCGCGTCCGACGCTCGGGCCACGGTGGAGCAGGCGTATGCCGACGTACGTCGTCGCATCGAGGACCTCGAACCGGACGCCGTGATCGCGGTGTCGGTCGAGCACTTCACCAACTTCCACCTCGGCAACCTGCCCGCCTTCGCGATCGCCACCGGAGATTCCTATCTCGGGCCTGCGACCGCGGAGATGGCCGGCTTTCTACAGGTCGAGCAGCACCAGTACCCGGGCGCGGCCGCCCTGGGCAGCCACCTGTACGCCTTCGCGCTCGGGGCGGAGTTCGATCCCGCCCTGGTCGAAGGGGGACTGGAGTTCGACGAGAACTTCTGCGTCCCGCTGAAGCACCTCGACCCCGGCTCCAGGTACCCCCTGGTCCCCGTGATCGTCAACGGAGTGAACCCTCCGTGGCCCACGCCCAAGCGCTGCTACGCCTTCGGGCGCATGATCCGCGAGGCCGTGGAGAGCCAGTCCGGAGCCGAGAGAGTGGTGGTCCTCGCCACCGGCGGTCTGTCGCACTGGGTCGGACTCCCGGAATCCGGCGACATCAACGAGGAGTTCGACCGCGACTTCATCGCGCGGCTGGAGTCGGGCGATCCGGAGCGCCTGACGGAGTACACCGGCGAGGAGATCGACCGGGCCGGCAACGGCGCCCACGAGATCCGTACCTGGCTTGTCGCCGCGGGTGCGGCCGGGGTCGGCTTCGACGTCCTCGCCTACGTGCCGGTACCCGCCTGGCTCACCGGCACCGCGGTCGCCGCAGCCCGGCTGTGACCACCACATAGGCCCCACAAGAAAACGCACTGCCGCCAGAAATTCAGGAATTACAGAAGGAGTTACCGTGAGCAAGCTTCCCAAGATCACCGGACGCGACATGCGCGGTGTGATGGCCTACCCCCCGACCCCGGCCCTGCCCGGCGCCGAGCGCGTCGACGCGGTCGACACGGTCGACCTGGACGAGACCGAGCGCATGATCCGCAACCTGATCAACGACGGCGTCGATGCGATCGCGCTCAACGGCACCCTCGGCGAGATGGCCACCCTCACCCTGGAGGAGTGGAAGGCGTACGCGGCCTGTGTCGCGGAGACCGTCCGGAGCGTCGACGAGGACTTCCCGGTCTTCATCGGCGCTACCACGCTCAACACCCGTGACACGGTCTCCCGGATGAAGTACCTGGCCGATCTGGGGATCACCGGCACGCTGCTCGGCCGGCCGATGTGGGGGGAGATGGTCGCCCCGGTGATGGAGCGCTTCTACCGCGACGTCGCCACCGCCGTACCCGAGCTGGCGATCGTCGTCTACGACAACACCGCGGCCTTCCGCGGCATCATCCCCCGGCGGGTGTACACGACCCTGGTGGAGCTGCCGCAGGTGGTGGCGGTCAAGTACGCCGGCGGTGCCTCGGTCGGCTTCCGCTACCACAACGACATGGCGCACACCGGGACGAGCTTCCCTCTGATGTCCATCGAGACGGACTGGTACCCGGCCTGGGAGATGTACGGCGAGGAGCTCGTCGGCATGGCCTGGTCGTCCACGACCGCGATGGGTCCCGGCCCGGTCCTGGAACTGCGTGACGCGCTCCAGCAGGGACGGATGGACGACGCCCGCTGGCTCACCGAACGGCTGCGCTGGGCCCACGAACCGTTCCTGGTGGGCCAGGACTTCATGGAGTTCGCCAAGTACAACATCCCGCTGGAGAAGATCCGGGTGAACGGCGCCGGTTACCTCAACGTCGGCAAGTGCCGCCCGCCGTACACCGAGGACCTCGTCCCGCAGGAACATGTGACCACGACCGACGAGCACGTGAAGCGCTACCTGCAGATCCGGGCCGAGATCGAGCAGCGCTTCGGCAAGCGCACCCCGAAGCAGGCTCTGAGCCAGGTGTGACGGGATGAACACGAAACCGGAATCCCAGTCCCTCGCCGCATGGGTCGAGGAGACCCGCGAGGGTATCGACAGCGGCCGGTTCCCGGTCCGCGCCTTCAACGACCAGGCCGTTTACGACCTGGAGCAGGAACGGCTGTTCTCGAAGACGTGGTGCTTCCTCGCCCACGAGAGCGAGATCCCCCATCCCGGCGACTATGTGACCCGGTACATCGGGAACAACAACCTCATCGTCGCCAGGGACGAGCACGGCGAGATCCACGCCAACCTGAACATGTGCCGGCATCGCGGCAACGTGATGTGCAAGGCGGAGATGGGCAACGCCTCCCACTTCCGCTGCTCGTACCACGGCTGGACCTACAAGAACTCCGGCGAACTGGTGGGCGTGCCCTACATGAAGGAGGGCTACGAAGGCAGGCTCAAGCGCAAGGACTGGGGTCTGGTCCGGGTCAGGGTGGACTCCTACGAGGGGCTTGTCTTCGGCTGCCTGGACCCGGAGGCGCCGCCCCTGGACGAATACCTGGGAGGCTTCCAGTTCTACCTGGACCTCTACCTCAAGCACGGGCTCGGCGGGGTCGAGGTCCACGGGCCGCCGGACCACTGGATAGCCGACACCGACTGGAAGATCTGTACCGAGAACTTCGCCGGCGACGGCTACCACACCCCGGTGGCCCACCAATGGGGATTCCACCTCGGCTACTTCCCCTCCTCGGGCTCGACGCACAGCCAGGGCTGGGCCGTCAGCATTCCCGGAAAGGGCCACGGCATCGGTCTGGGACACGGTCCGAACTTCCCGCCTTTCGGGGGTTTCCCCGACGATCTGGTGGCGGAGATGAAGCAGTCGCTCAGCCCGGAGCAGGTGGAGGTGTTCTCCCGCACCCGGACGGCGGTCGGGTCGGTCTTTCCCAACCTATCCTTCCTGATGCAGCCGTTCAGCCTGGAACCCGGCGAGATCGGGGTCCGATTCGTCACCATGAGGCTCTACCACCCCGTCGGCCCGGGCCGGATGGAGATGTACTCCTGGTGCCTGGTGCCCAAGAACGCCTCTCAGGAGTACAAGAAGGAGGCCTACCGCGCCTACACCTTGGCGTTCGGCCAGGCGGGCACCTTCGAACAGGACGACTTCGAGAACTGGACGAAGGTCACCCAGGCAGCAGGGATGACGATGGTCCGCGATGTCGACTTCCCCTACATCATGGGCATGGACAGCGCGCCGGACCCGGAGTTCCCGGGCCCGGGCCACGCGGTCGTCCCCTACGTCAACGACACCAACTTCCGGAACCTGTGGAGCCGGTGGGCGGACTACCTGGCAGGGGAGGCGTGATGGGCGAGCAACCCGTCGACCGCGACACCGCCTCCGAGATCCAGGAGTTCATGTTCCGTGAGGCGCTGGCGCTCGACGAACGCCGCTTCCGGGACTGGCTGGCGATGCTGACCGACGACATCCGCTACGAAGCGCCACTGCGAGTGATCCGGGAAGGCCTCGCAGTCTGGGATCTCTCGCCGACGTCGCGGATCTTCGACGACGACCGGCAGACCCTCGAGGTGCGGATCCAGCGGTTGGAGACCGACTTCGCCTGGGCGGAGCAACCGCCCTCCCAGACGCGGCACTTCGTCACCAACGTCCTCGCCGACCCGGGCGACAACCCCGACGAGTACAAGGTTCACTCCAACTGCTTCATCTACCGCAGCCGCGGCACCAGTCCGACACCGAGTCTCTACTCGCTGTCCCGCAAGGACGTCGTCCGTCGCACGGAGGACGGATGGCGCCTGGCCCGCAGATGGGCGGCCTTCGACCAGGCGCTGATCAACGCGCACAACCTGTCCATCCTGATCTAGCGAGGCACGACGTGGACGAGATCAGCAAGCAACCCACCATCGAGCGTCCGCCGGTCGGTGACGTCTCGCAGTACCCGGAGCAGTCGGCCGAGGGGCCGATCGTCATCGCGAACGAGTTCGCCGACGTCGTGATCCGCAAGGTCGAGACGCGCAACGGTATGCGGCTGGACATCTGGTCGCCTCGCCGGGGCAGCAGGATCCTTCTGGACGCGGTCGCCCTCGACTGCCTCACCTTCCAAGAGCCGGAGCTGATCTCGGAGCTGCTGGAGAGGAGGCCGGCACCGTGAGCGGGCGCCTCGGTGGTCTGAGCATGCTCGTCGCCGGTGCCGGTTCCGGCATCGGCAGGGCTGCCACCCTGGCCTACCTGCAAGAGGGCGCGACGGTCACAGCGATCGAGCGGTCCGCCGAGCACGCTGCCGCACTGCGCCGCGAGGGCGAGGGCTCGCCCCTGCACGTGGTCGAAGGAGACGCGACCCGTGCCGACACCCTTGCGAAAGCAGTGGAAGAGGCAGTCCTGGCCGGCGGAGGCCTCCATCAACTCACCTGCTGCGTCGGCGTGTTCGATCATTACGCCTCGCTCCGCGAGCTGCCCGTGGACAAGCTCGTCGGTGCCGCCGAGGAGACGTGGCGGCTCAATGTCCTCAGCACTCTGGTCGCGGTCGCCACAGCGTGGCCGGCGTTGCGCGACACCCGTGGTTCCGTGACCCTCACTCTCTCGGAATCGGCCTTCCGCCCTGCCGGTGGAGGTGTTCTCTACGGGAGCTCCAAGTGGGCTCTGCGGGGCGTGGTACAGCACCTCTCAGTGGATCTCGCCCCCTATGTGCGGGTGAACGGGGTCGCACCGGGAGGTACCACGGGCACCAGGTTCTCCGGCCTGGACGCTCTCGGGCAGGCCGGGTCCACCGTCGAGGCCAGGAGCGGCCGCGACGAACGCATCAGAGCCGGCACCGCTCTCCAGGTGAAGCCGACTCCCGAGGACCACACCGGTGCCTTTGTCTACCTGGCCGACCCGGTTGCCGCACGGATCGTCACGGGAGTCGTCATCAACAGCGACGGCGGGCACATCGAGGGCTGACGAGGCACGTGTGGCTTGCGGCCGCGCCTCGTGCGCGGCGTACGGCGAGGGTACGGCCGCGAGCCACAGGCACAGGGGTCATTCCTGCGTGCTTGCGGCACCGCCATGAGCCCAGCAGGGCGATTGCCAAGTTGCTGTGACCTCGTGAGTGTGCAGGTCACAGCGGGGGACGATGCAGGGAGGGCGCACGACCGGACGCAACGAAGCTCCGTTGTGGAGGTGACCTTGCCAAGTCGCCTGCGCGCAACGGAGCTTCGATGTGCCGTCAGCCTGCCACCGTCTGTCTGGTCAAGTCGCCCACTCGTCAGCACCGTGCCACGCGTCCGCCGGCCGAGCGGCTGGCCACGCTGGCCGATCCGCGGTGTCGGCGCGGGAAGCGTCACCCCTTCGTGGCAGTGCTGCTGAGCCTCGCAGGACGCTCCGGGTACCGCCCAGCGGCGCGACGATCCGCAGAGTCATCAAAGACACCTGCCCCGGCGGCCTGGCCGACCTCCTCGGCCACGACCTGGCCGGCACCGGCACACTCGCGATCGACGGCAAGAGCGCCCGCGGCTCGCGCCTCGGTGCCATCCCGGCCGCGCACCTGCCGGCCGCGATGACCGGCACCGGCATGACCGGTCACCCAGCTCAGGGTCCCTGAGAAAACGAACGAGATCACCTGTTTCGCCGCCTTCCTGGACCCCTATGACCTGCAAGGAGTCCCCGTGACCGGCGACGCGCTACACACCCGGCGCGACCACGCCCGCTTCCTTGTCGAGGAGAAGAAAACTTACTGCGCCTTCACCGTGAAGCGGAACCAGAAGAACCTCTACGAGCAGCTGCGTACCCTGCCCTGGCAGAAGGCGACGGCAAAGTACTACGACCGCACCGAGGGGCACGGCTGTAAGGAGACCCGGGTCGTGCAGGTGCTGACCGTCACCGACCTAGGAGTCGGCTTCCCACACGCCGCCCAGGTCATGCGCCACCGCAAAGCAGAGCCGCGAGACCGTCTAGGTCATCACCGACTTGACCAGCCGCCAGGCATCCCCGGAACGCGTCGCGAAGATCTTGAGGGTGCACTGGGGTGCTCGAAAACAGGCTCCACTTCGTGAGGGACACCGCCTTCCGTAAGGACGCCTCCAGAAACCGCAGCGACCCTGACGTGAATCGAGGCGCATCGGTAGGACCGCGGAGCTTGTCTTCACCGCGCGCTGACGTCGCGGAGCCCGGGCACTCGTGTACGACTGCCCGGTCTCGCGCCGGCGGCTGTGGGCCTGACACCGCGCCGGGTCCAGGCCCCGCGGGTGGGGTGGGGCAGCTCAGTTGGCATCGTGGAAGCGGCCGTCCTGATCGTCCCCGAGTTGGTCACCAATGGTCGGGCTTCCGCCATCGTGTGCTCTCTGGCTCGTGATCACGGCGGGTACGACGACGCCGGCGGCGTGGTCCGATGGGCAGAGCCGGCCTGTCTCGGCGACGCCTGAATTCTGACCCTCTGACGGCGGATCAAAAGTGACCCTCTGGGTGGTCTTCGCCTGAACCTGATCTTGATCGGAAGGTCA